>CAMYZD010000026.1 GCA_947303735.1 uncultured Bacteroidales bacterium
TTGAGGAGATGCAGGAGGACCTGCGCGACGATGATGACGACGTGAAGGAGATGCTCTCATCGAGCGACCTGCTACTCTATCACATCTTGGACCGTCTGATGCTGGAGACCTATACCCTTATTATGCGCGTGGGCGCGGAGGTGGACCTTATCAACTACGATATCTTCAACAAGAAAGCCCGTAGCATCATCGAGCTCATTTCAGTCACGCGGCGAAATATCATCCTGCTCAACACCACGTTCAAGCCCCAACTGAGGGTGCTGCACATGTTTGAGGGCGGTGCTATTAAGGGATTTGTCGACCCAGAGGTGTTAGACATGGAAGACTACTGGGGCAACATACTCGACCAATACCAGAAGATGTTCGACTCGATTGAAGACTATGGCGAGTTGATCGAGGGCTTGTCCAAGACGTTCGACTCGTTGCAGGCCAACCGCACTAACGAGATTATGAAGGTGCTGACCTATTTCTCGACCATCATGCTCCCCCTGACTGTGGTGACGGGTTTCTTTGGAATGAACCTTACCTTCCCATTCAACCCCAATGTGACCTCGTTTTGGGTGGTGATAGGTGCCATGGTTGTGGTCACTATCTTGTTGATTATCTTCTTCCGCCGCCGCACCGGACGCTAGACTTTAAATTTTAGTGACCAGTGAACTGTGACCAGTGAAACGAGCGCACTTTGAAATTGAAAATTGAAAATTGAAAATTGAAAAGGGCTGCAGCTTTCATTTGTCTAATCACTAATCACTTAAATTAGTGAACAGTGATCAGTGAACAGTGACACGAATGGGGTCGTATCATGTGTCACAAAAAGCGCTCGTGTCACTGGTCACAGGTCACAGGTCACTATATATCATAAGTTGTTGAAAAATAAATTTCGCGATGTGGCGAAAAATGGGTATCTTTGTAGATGTTTTCAATGCCAACAAGGCATCACATCCTATTGATTATTAACAAGAAAAACAATATTGACATGGAAATTTCAGGTAAGTTAATCAAGATTTTGCAAGAAGTACGTGGCGAAAGTGCACGCGGACCATGGGTGAGAGGTGGATTTGTAATCGAGACCGATGGCGAATATCCCCGCCAGGTGGCATTCACCACCTTCGGCGAAGACCGCCTAGCGATGGTAGCGGGCATTGCACTGAACAGCCCTGTCATCGTGACCTTCACTCCCGAATCGCGCGAATACCAAGAACGTTGGTACACCGACCTGCGCTGCTCACGTATTCAGAACTATATTCCTGGACAGATGCCCCCACAGTCGGCGGGATACGCATGGCCAGCAGCAGCACCTCAAGCGGCCGTGCCTCCTGCAGCGCCTGTCGCTCCAGCCCAGCAGCCCCCGGTGGCACCTCAGGCTGCCGCCCCTGCACAGGGAACTCCGTTCGCCTCCCCGCTGAAACCCGATGAAGACCTTCCCTTCTGATGGAAAAACAAGAATTGCGCAAACAAATAAGGGCGGCAAAAAGAGCCGTCCCTTTTTGTGATAAGTGCGAACGTTCGCAGCCTATCATGCACCAGGTGGAGTTGCTGCCTCAATTCCAGCAATCCGCCACGGTACTGCTTTATTGGTCGATGGAGGACGAGGTGCAGACACACGATTTTGTCAACCGTTGGTATCAGGAAAAGAGGCTCTTGTTGCCCTGCGTAGATGGCGACGACTTGAGACTGAGACAGTACACTGGCCCCGAGTGCCTGAAGGCTGGGGAGCAATTTGGTATTGGAGAACCTACCGGTCCCGAATTCACCGAGCTCGAAAAGGTAGACCTCATCATTGTCCCCGGCGTGGCTTTTGACCGGAAGCGTAACCGCATGGGAAGGGGTCGTGGATTCTACGATCGTCTCCTGAAAAGCACGCCCAACGCCTTCAAGGTGGGAGTGGGATTTAATTTCCAATTGGTTGACGAAGTGCCTGTAGAGCCTTTCGATGTGGCGATGGACAGAGTGATAGTGGAAGGAATTCGTTTTTGAGTGACCTGTGACCAGATATATAGTGACCAGTGATCTGTGACCAGTGACACGAGATTTAGTGATTGGTGATTAGACAAATGAAAGCGTCAGCCAATTTTCAATTTTCAATTTTCAATTTTCAATTTTTAATAAGAGCTTATGTTTGAAGTAGAGAAGCCCCGACAGTTTCATTACGTGCCCCGATTCTACGACCCTGAGAAAGAGAAATGGGAGGCGTTGAAAAAGAAATATGCCATTGAGCAAGAGGAGGCAAAGAAAAAGGATGCCGAGCAACCTACCCAAGACATGGATAGCGAAAACAAAGACGAACTTGCCTATTTCCAACAACGGGTGCGCGATATCAACCGAGAGCAGCTGTCACGCAGCTCGCGCCTCACATGGCGCGACATGTTCCGCAAGCGTGAGATGCCCCAATTCCACTATCAACCTCGGTTCAGTTTAGGCCCTGACTCCCAACTCACCGAGAATGCCGAGGCTGAGGATAATTCCCAATCGCTCAGCGAAAAGTACTGGCAGGCCAAAAGGCAAATCAAGATACGCCGTCGGTTTGATATATCCGACAGCGAGTACATGAAACCCATATCCACTACCAAAATTATGATATATGGTTTCATCGCCTTCCTCCTCATCATGATCATCATCTACTTATAGAAGCTGTTTAAATTAAAAATTAAAAATTAAAAATTAAAATTTGGCTGCCGCCTTTGAAATTGAAAATTGAAAAGTGAAAATTGAAATTTGCTGCAACATTCATTTGTCTAATCACTATTCACTTAAATTAGTGAACAGTGATCAGTGAATAGTGACACGAATGGGGTCGTATCATGTGGCACAAAAAGCGCTCGTGTCACTGGTCACAGGTCACAGGTCACTATACATCTAATCACTAATCGCAATTCTCTCTTTTCCAATCTAAAAAAATAACGTATCTTTGCAAAAAAAACAGATATGCTGGTAAACGTATTAAAATCTAAGATTCATAGAGTTACCGTTACCGAAGCCAATTTAGACTATATCGGAAGCATCACTATTGACGAGGAGTTGATGGAGGCTGCCAATGTTATTGAGAACGAACAAGTGGACATCTACAACATCACCAATGGTGATCGATTCCACACCTACGTCATTCGCGGAGAAAGGGGTAGCGGCATCATTGGCATCAATGGCGCAGCCGCCCACAAGGCCAAAACTGGCGACCTCATCATCATAGCCTCATACGCCCTCATGGACTTTGAAGAGGCCAAACAGTGGCATCCTACCGTTATCTTCCCACAGAATAACAAACTAGACTAATCCCATGACCGAGAACAACAAAACCAGTGCACCGCAGAAAAAAGGAACTATCGGCAACATTATAAAGCTGGTAGTTTTTCTGGGCATAGGCTTTTTGTTCATATACTGGTTCCTGCTCAAACTCGACCCTTCTCAGAAGAGAGCCATCTGGGATTCTTTCACCCATGCCGACTATTTCTGGGTAGGATGCACAATGCTTGCCTGCTTGCTCAGCCTTTTTGTCCGTGCCCTCCGATGGCAACTATTATATGAGCCGTTGGGATATAGGCCTGGACTTAACAACACATTCGGTTCGGTGGTGATAGCTTATCTTGCCAATCTGGCATTCCCCCGACTGGGAGAAGTGATGCGCTGTGCAACTCTCCGCACCAGCGATAAGATTCCTGTTGAGAAGTCGCTTGGTACTGTCGTCACTGAACGTTGTGTCGACATTCTCGCCTTTGGTGTGGTTGTACTACTAGGCCTATTCTTCATGTACGGACAGGCGAAGGAGTGGCTTGTCGACATCCTAGCTGACAAAAGTCACCAATTGCCCAACATTGCTCTGGTCGCCGTCGCAGCCATCGTAGCCATCATAGGGTGCGTCTTTCTGTACAGATGGATGCGTCCTAGACTTAATAAATATAAATTCTTTCGCAAGGTCGACAGCATCGTGCAGGGAGGCATCGGAGGCCTGAAAAGCATCTTCCACCTCAAGCCGAAGTCGATTGTGCTTTTTATTATCTACAGTTGCATCATCTATTTCCTCTACATCATAGGCGGAGTGTTCATCCTGCAGGCCATCCCCGAGACGGTGGGACTAGGCTTTGGTGCCGCCTTTGTGGTGTATCTTTTCGGTTCTATCGGCATGACCATATCGCAAGGTGGGCTGGGTGCCTATCCCGTACTGGTGTGGCAGGCGTTGGCGCTCTACGGCATAAGCGAGACCGTTGGGCTGGCCGCAGGATGGCTGCTATGGGGGTCGCAACAGGTAGTTATCATCGTTGTGGGTGTCTTCTACATCCTCTATTTTTCCCTCTTTGCCAAACCTCGCAAACAAGAAAACAATCCTATTAACACATAAATCTCAAATCACATGGAACATACACGCTGTCTTATCATTGGTTCTGGCCCTGCCGGCTACACTGCAGGCATCTATACTGGTCGTGCTGACCTTCATCCCATCCTCTACGAGGGAATGCAACCGGGTGGCCAGTTGACCATCACCACCGAAATTGAAAACTTCCCAGGATATCCCCAAGGCATTGCCGGCACCGAGATGATGGCCGACCTACGTAAGCAGGCCGAGCGGTTTGGCACAGATGTCCGCACTGGCTATATCACCGAAGTCGACTTCAGCCAACGTCCTTTCCACCTGAAAGACGACCATGGCAACGAGCTGGAAGCCGAAGCAGTTATTATCGCCACCGGTGCCTCTGCCCGCTGGCTGGGTCTCGACAGCGAGAAAAAATACTATGGACAAGGCGTGAGCGCCTGCGCCACCTGCGACGGTTATTTCTACAAAGGCCTCGATGTCGCCGTGGTAGGCGGAGGCGACACTGCTTGTGAGGAAGCCTGCTATCTGGCCACCCTATGCAACAAGGTATACCTCATTCATCGCCGCAATGAACTCCGTGCCTCCAAGTCGATGCAGCATCGGGTGCTTACCAATCCTAAGATTGAGATGGTCTGGGAATCCATTCCCAAAGAGATATGCGGAAGCGACCTCGACGGCGTGACGGGCGCCGACCTGCAGAATGTCAAGACTGGCGAGATACGCCACATCGACATTGCCGGTTTCTTTGTTGCCATCGGACACAAGCCCAACACTGATTTCGTCAAGGAGTGGATTGACCTCGACGAGCAGGGTTACATAAAAGTCCAAAATCCGAGCAGTGCCACCAACATTCCCGGTGTCTTCGCCGCAGGCGATGTGTGCGACCCCAACTACCGCCAGGCCATCGTGGCTGCAGGCAAAGGATGCGTGGCAGCAATGGATGTCGAACGTTTTCTGCAGAACAACTAATCTGCCCCACCAAGGGCGTCACCTCATTTGAAATCCTTTAGGCTCATACTCTCCTTGCTAGCCATGCTGATGATGTCCACCAGCATGTGGGGGCAGGTGAATATCTCCGACTTTGCTAACCTCAGAGGGGCCTCTGCCATTGGTAGCCCTTCTACTCCAAACCGTCCCTCCACCACGCTGCCCGACAGCAACCAGACCGCCACCGACTCGGCTTCGGCCGAAGGTCTCAATGGCATCGAGTACCATGAGGACATACCCGACAGCACTCTTCAAGCTTCCATCTTCCTCTTCCACCACCTGCCTATGGAAGTGAAGATAATGGAACTCGAACACCCGGAACTCACTCCCACTGGTGCACAATTCTGCGACCCGCTGGATGCCCTCAACGGCAACTACTACCTCAATGTCTCTGAACTGGGTCATCCCCACTATGCACTGCTGAACACCTTTGCCGACGGTCCCTCTATTGCATTCAAGCCCAATATATACCCAGCCTTCTTCAAGACCCCCGACAATATCTATTTCTACCAAGTGCAGCGCCCCTATTCCGTGCTGTCCTATCATAGCTCCCTCAACAAGGACTACCAACTCCACGTTACCCACACTCAGAACGTCAACGACCACTGGAACATAGCTCTCGACTACCACCTCTTCAGCCCCACCGGAGCCTTTGCAAACAGCTCTGCCACCGACCATCAGGTCAACCTAGTCACCCACTACTTCTCTTCCGACGCACGCTACCAGCTGGCTGCGGGTTTTATCTCCCAAAAATTCCTCCTCGGTGAGAACAATGGCCTCTCCAATCTCGATGCCTACATCAACAAACGCACCTACAACATGTCGGGCATTCCCGTCAATGAGACCCGACGCATGAGCCTTTCCAACGACCTTACGCTCTTCGTCAAGCAGTCGTACAATACTGTCCGTCAGGTTGAGTGGTACCGTCCCATTAAGAAGCAGGTCACCGACACTATCACCACAACCGACACCCTCCACATCTCTCAACTCGATTCTACGACCTTTGACACCGTTACCATCGACTCCCTCACTACCACAACCACATTCCGCCTACGCGACACTATAGTCGGTTACGACACTATTCAACCCAGCAAGCCCCATGTCTACAACACCGGAGTATTCTCGCTCGACATCAAGTGGGAGAAACAGAAATATCGCTACACCGACTCAACCCTATACAACCAACTCTCTGCCATCCTCTTTTGGACCAACGATGCCTATCCCGACCACCGTTGGCACAATCCTCTTAAACTCTATGGTGGCATCCGACCTCAAATCGGATTTCTCCAACTCCACAACCCGCTTTATGTTGACTCCATGCTGCACGAGTTTGCCCTTTTCCCCTTTGCAAGGGTTGAATTCAGCCCTTGGCCTGCTGCTCGACTCAACATCCTAGCAGAGGCAACTCCCAACATGGCCGAATACAACCTCGATGCGCACCTCGTCTTCCCCCTGCTCGACACCTTGGGCAGCACTCAGAAGAGCCTGACCCTCCGTGCCACAGTCAAAGCCTACAGCCCAGAACTTATCTACACTGCTCAGAACCAACGGCACGACTACAACCAACTCGCCACCATCCACCCTATTGGCACCCGTCGCATAGAACTCGACTACTGCCGTACAGGTCTCCTCGACTTCCAACTAGTAGCCCAACACCTCGACCACAACATCTGGTTTGAAAAACGCACTCTCGAAGACAATACATCCATACTGGTTCCCTGCCAGCCCGATAGCAGTGCGTTGCTACTCCAAGGCCGACTCAACCTCTATCTCACTATTACCCGATGGCTCCATTACGACATGCAGCAGATAGTACAATACAGCAGCAACCAAGATATCGTCCGCGCCCCTTTATTTGCCAGTAAGAACTCCATATACACCGACTTTTACCTCTTCAATAAGGTGCTGCACACCCAAGTCGGATTCGACTTGCGCTACCATACACTATTCAAGGCCGATGCTTACGACCCCGTCCTCGGTGTCTTCTACCGTCAGAACGAGGTCGAAGTAGGCAACTACTTGTGGGCCGACTTCTTTATCAACCTGCAAATCAAACGTGCCACCATCTACGCCAAGGCCGGCCACTTCAACAGCTACCTCGAGCGACAGGCCCACTGCATTATCCCCAACTACCCTTCCAAGCAATTCGGCTTCTACTTTGGCCTAACCTGGAAATTCTTTGATTAAAACTAGCAATACTAGTAATACTAGATATACTTGAATGAAAACAATAAAAAAAACACAAACAATATGACACTCTTAGAACAAATCCGCGCCAAGGCCCGTGCTGCCCACAAGACCATTGTGCTAGCAGAAGGCACTGAAGAACGCACGCTTAAGGCTGCCGACATCATCCTGAAAGAAGGCATTGCCAATCTTATCCTTCTCGGCAACGAAGCCGAAATCAATGGCCTCGCCTCTGAATGGGGTTTGAAAAATATCAACAAAGCCACCATCATCGACCCCGAATCTAACCCCAAACGCGAGTACTATGCACAGATGCTCTGCGAGATACGCAAGAAGAAAGGTATGCAGATGGACGAGGCCATGAAGCTCGTTGCCGACCCCCTCTATCTGGCCTGCATGCTTATCAAGAATGGCGATGCTGACGGCGAGGTGGCAGGTGCACGCAATGCCACTGGCGATGTGCTACGCCCCGCCTTCCAGATCGTCAAGACCCTCCCCGGTGTCAGTGTCGTGAGCGGTGCCTTTATTATGATTCTCAAAGACACCACCTACGGTGAGAACGGCATGTTTGTCTTTGCCGACTGCGCTGCTACCCCCTGCCCCACTGCCGAAGAGCTGGGTCAGATTGCCGTAGTCTCTGCTCAGACCGCCAAAGCCATCGCAGGATTTGAAGACCCCCGCGTCGCCATCCTCAGTTTTTCCACCAAGGGCAGTGCCAAGCACGAACTGGTCGACAAGGTCATTGAGGCCACTCGCGTAGCCCACGAGCTCGACCCCAATGTGCATCTTGATGGTGAACTACAGGCTGATGCCGCCATCGTGCCTAAGGTAGGAGCCAGCAAAGCACCTGGTAGCGACATTGCTGGCAAAGCCAACGTCCTCGTTTTCCCCGACCTGCAGAGTGGCAACATATGCTACAAACTGGTTCAACGTCTGGCTGGTGCCGAAGCAGTAGGTCCTGTCATGCAGGGTATGGCGGCCCCCATCAACGACCTCAGCCGTGGCTGCAGCGTCGAGGATGTGGTCAACGTGGTCGCTATCACTGCTACTCAGGCAGCTGCAAAACAAAAGTAAGAACCGAGAAGTAAGCACTAAGTAGTTCCCAGCTCTTAGTTCCATCTTCTTATCTCAAAATATATCACAATGGCTAATCAAGAAGAAATATTCAAAAAAGTAGTATCCCACGCCAAAGAATACGGCTTCATATTCCCCTCCAGCGAGATTTACGACGGCCTTGCCGCCGTCTACGACTACGGTCAGCTGGGCACCGAACTCAAAAACAACATCAAACAATACTGGTGGCGCGCCATGGTGCAGTACCACGAGAACATCGTCGGCATCGACTCTGCCATCTTCATGCACCCCCGCATCTGGAAGGCCTCCGGCCACGTCGACGCCTTCAACGACCCCCTGATCGACAACAAGGACTCCAAGAAGCGCTATCGTGCCGACGTCCTCATCGAGGACCATATCGCCAAGATTGAGGAAAAAATCAACAAAGAGTGCGAGAAGGCTCACAAACGTTTCGGCGACGCTTTCGACCGCCAGCAGTTCGTAACTACTAATGCACGTGTGCTGGAACAGCAGAAGCAGATTGACGAAATCCGTGCCAAATACGCCGAGCTGATGAACGCCAACGACCTAGTAGGACTAAAACAACTCATCCTCGACCTCGGAATCGTATGTCCCGTCAGCGGCACCCGCAATTGGACCGACGTGCGTCAGTTCAACCTTATGTTTGCCACCAAGATGGGCTCTGTCATTGACGACAGCGACACCCTCTACCTCCGTCCCGAGACGGCACAAGGCATCTTTGTCAACTTCCTTAACGTCCAGAAATCGGGCCGCATGAAAATCCCCTTCGGCATCGCTCAGATAGGCAAAGCCTTCCGCAACGAGATTGTAGCCCGCCAATTCATCTTCCGCATGCGCGAGTTCGAGCAGATGGAGATGCAATTCTTTGTACGGCCTGGCACCGAACTCGATTGGTTCAACCACTGGAAGGAAGAACGACTCAAATGGCATCTCGCCCTCGGCATACCGGCTGAGAAGTACCGCTACCACGACCATGAGAAGCTGGCCCACTACGCCAACGCTGCCACCGACATCGAGTTCGAGTTCCCCTTCGGATTCAAAGAACTCGAAGGTATACACAGCCGCACCGACTTCGACCTAAGTCGCCACAGCGAGTTCAGTGGCAAGAAACTGCAGTACTTCGACAGTGAGTTGAACGAAAGCTACACTCCCTACGTCATCGAAACATCCATCGGGGTCGACCGCACCTTCCTAGCCATTTTCAGCCATGCGCTCAAGGACGAAACCCTGCCTGATGGCAGTGTCCGCACCCTCCTCAGCTTGCCTCCTGTGCTGGCACCCTACAAAGCCGCCATTCTCCCCCTCGTCAAGAAAGACGGACTACCCGAGAAAGCTCGCGAAATTATAGATATGCTCAAATACGACTTCATGCTGCAATACGACGAGAAAGACGCCATCGGCCGTCGTTATCGCCGCCAAGATGCTATCGGCACACCCTACTGCATCACCGTCGACAACGACACCATTGTCGACCGCAACACCGAAGGCCGAGCCAACGACAACTATAACACCGTCACCGTCCGCGATCGCGACACCATGCAGCAGCAGCGCATCCCCATCGAGAACCTACGCACATTCCTTCACGAACACATTCAACCCATCCGCTAGAACATAGTATAAACCCAAATCGGTCATTAGGTCGCCTTTCTAATCAATTTCTCGTTTTTATGTCTGTTTATGTCATATCAGCATTTCTTTCGGCATCTTGTCCACATCGCTGTCTCGCCGTAGCTGAAAGGCATTCACTGGATGCCTTTCTCACCTTCGCCAGCGATGTGACCAATCTACTCGAAACAAATGCTAATCTGCCATAAACCCTAATGACCGATTTGGGATAAAAATAAACTGAGAGGGGGGACAACAATCATTGTCCCTCCTCCTTTTTTTGCATGATAATTTCAACTTCCAACCCCCTTTTTCATTGCACCTCGTCATCTTAGCAGAGTCACTGTGCCTGTGAGTGTTTGATAACCTTCGGGAGTCAGTTGGTCACGGTAGCGGCACCTATACACATAGGCGGCCTGCGGACAGGGACTGCCCTCATGCGTGCCATCCCACCCTTGGTCAATATCCTTAGTATGGAACACCATCCCCCCCCGCCGATCATAAATCCACAACTCAAACTCGGAGACTGCTGTCGTATAGGCTTTGAAGATGTTGTTAGTGCTGAGTGAGGGGGTAAACACATTAGGGAAGAGAATGTCAGCCCGCAGCACCCCCACATGCACCGTGTCCGACGACGTGCAGATGTCGTTTGAGACATCTAGCACCAACGCCAGGCTGTCGACATACATAGGCACATCCAACTGCAGGCGGTGGACTGTGTCTGTAAAAGGTGCCTCCTCGTTATAGAACACATACCAGAGGTGTCGGGTATAGGGTCCCCAGCTGGCATGAGTGGCCGTGATATGACGTTCCTCTATGGTGAGGGCCGAAGGCCGCACATCGATAAGAGCATGCACCACAGGCACAGGCGGCAACAGCGTGTCGACAATCGCCGGGCAGAACTGCTCGGGACGATAGTCGGCATAGAGCCTATAGAGCGAAGTGTCCGCCGGGCTGTAAATCGCTATCAGGCTGTCATGTTCATGCCCTTCCACCACCCCAGGTCCCTCCCATAGGAGGTAGTCGACATCGGTGCGGGCCTCCAGTATATAGTGGGATGGTGCCTCGCACACGGGGGTGACCACTATCGAAGCCTCGGGGCGCTCAACCATAATAAGGGTTAGTTTCACAATCGTATCGCCAGCAAAGAAATCGCCCGAGAAAGCCGTATCGGTGTATACTCCAGCCTCGGTCAGCTGTCGACCATAAAAGTCGTAGGTCTCGCCTTCGCAAAGGCTGTCCACCCGTTCTACCCAAAGGATATTGCGCCCTTCGAGATGAAGGGTGAGGAGTGAGTCGCAGCCGTTGGCGGTGAGATAAGTAATGGTATAGTCGCCAGGCTGGATATAATTGTTCCCCTCAAAGTGTATGGTATCGCCCACATATACGGTATCATAGAAGTGAAAACTATAGGTGGGATGGACCGTAAGATGGAGTGCGACAACACTGTCGCAATTCAGCTGCGACGTGAAGGTGTGGCCGTAGTCGCCCGTAGTGGAAAGCGTCTGACCGGCAAAAAAGACAGTCGCATCATCGCAGATAGTGTCGTAGACATCTATCTGATAGGTGGGATTGACATGCATGATAAGCGTAACCATGCTATCGACACCATGGTTTCCCACCAAGTGCGCCACAAGGGTATCGGCGGCCGTCATGCCGTTCCATGTAAACGAGGCCAGGCTGTTGTCGCACAGCGTAGTGTCGATAGTGTGCGAAACATTGGGCCACACATGCAGATGATAGGTCACCACACTGTCACACCCCCACTGGTTCGTGAGGGTTATCTGTACCACCGTGTCGGCCGACAGCGCCACGCCATTATACTGCCAGGTGGCAGCCTGATTCTCGGTGATCGAGTCGAACACCTGGCTCGTCGAGCTGTCATACACCATCAACGAGAGGAAAAACAGACTGTCGCACCCATATTGGTCAGTGAGGGGGCGAAATACGTAAGTGCTAGACACTATACCCTGCAGAAGAGTATCGCGCCACAGATAGCCCGCAGCAACCTGCTGCTGGCATACGGTGTCGAAGTCTTGAGTCTGGGTTGAATAATGAAGCGTCAGCTGCACTAGGCGGAGCGTACTGTCGCATCCCTCCGAATTGATGAGGGTATGAACAGGCGTAGAGGCAGGCGGCACCAGGTACGAAGTACCGAACCAATTATAGCTGTCGCAAGCCTCCGCCACGATATTGGTATCGGTCGAATAGCGTATGGTAAGGTGCAGCGTCACGGCGCTATCGCAGCCATACACGTTCGTCGCATAATGGGCCACGGTGAAGGTGTCGGAGGTGCCAAACATTGTGCCGCCCCATGTGAAATGGTCGCAGGCCGTGGCGAAAGTGTCGCCCTGTGTGTTGGGCAGAAGTGTGACATAGAGGGTGTGCAAGCTGTCGCACCCTCGGTTGGTCACGTAGCTGTGGGTATGATAGCCAGCCGTGGTCAGCGTATCGCCCTCAAACACATAGTAGCCCCCCTCGCATATCGACACATAGCCGGTGTCGTAATAGTTGGGCAGCATCGCCAGGTTGAGGGTCAGTATGCTGTCGGCCCCCACCGCGTTGGGTATGGTGTCGTACTGGGTGCCGGGGGCATAGAAAATGCGGTGGTACCACTGCAGGGGGAAGTAACGGGCACAGAAGGCGGTATCGAACACCGCGTAGCTGTTACGCAGCACATGTAGGTGGTAGGTGAGTATCGAGTCGCACTGCCGCGAGTTGACCAACGTAATCGCAGCGGTGGTATCGTCATACAGGGTCAGCCCGCCATAGTGGTGGGGCAGGCCGTTCTCGACACAAGTGTCGTAATAGTCGCCATACGTGGTGGGCGAAACCGTTAGCAACATAACGACCACGCTGTCGCACCCCGCTTGCGAGGCGAAAGTGTGGGAATAGAATCCCGCCGACGAGCGATAGGTGGTACCCAAAAGAATCGAATCGCCCGCGCAGATCGTGTCCAGCCGACTGGTAGCATACGAGGGGTTGATGGTGACATGCAGCGTCACCGCGCTATCGCACCCTACGGCATTGGTGGCGAGATTCGGGATGGTCAACGTGCCCGACGAGGTGAACGAATGTCCGTACCACGTCATCTGGTCGCAGGCCGTGGCAAAGGTGTCGGCGTGGCTGGTCGCCAAGGTGGCGAGATGCAGCAGACGCACACTGTCGCACCCCTGCGACGAGAGGAACTGATGGGGGTAGTTGCCCGCTGCCGTATAGGTGGTGCCCTCAAACAGGTAGGAGCCGTTGCTGCATATCGTGTCGTAGACATCAATGCTATACGAGGGGTACAGCCGCAGGGTCAGCTCCAGCAGGCTGTCCGCCCCCAGGTGATTGGCCAGCGTGTCGTGCTGGGTGCCGGCGGAGGTAAAAGTGCGGTGGTACCACTGCAGGGGCAGCTGGCTCGAACACACCGTGGTGTCAAAAGCCGCCTGGCTGTTGCGTATCACATGCAGGTTATAGAGCAACAAGCTGTCGCATCCGCTGCTGCTCGGAAAGTGGAATGCCACATCTGCAGCGTCGGTGTTGAACGTCTGTCCCCCGTAGCTGTGAGGCAGGTCGTTCTCCATCACGGTATCGTAATAGCTGCTGTTCGATGCGGCATGATAGACCACCGTGAAGGAGGTATCAAACACACAACCCAGCGAGTCGGTGATAAGCACCCTATAGGCTACCGTCGTGTCGGTAGTGCGATGCAGCGGGGCGTGCAGCACGAAGGCGGTATCGCTCCAGCGTGTGGCATACGGCCCCTCCATATCGGCATATGCCACCGTAGGCACATACTCGGTGCGGGGCAGCCGGTTAGGATTCAGTGCCAGCTCCCAACCGAAGATATACCCGTTGTCGCCACTCCACCCGTCGATCACCTCGATATACCACACCCCGTTCATCGGGCAGCCCACCAGCGACGTAAACGGGTCGTCGGGATGGTAGAAATGGGTGCCCGCCGCCACATCCGACGAGTCGAGGCTCCAGCCGCTGCTCAAGTTCGTCGAGCGGTACACCAGCCCGTCGCCCGCCGCGTAGGCAAAGCCCGCATCCGTGCAGTTCGACCAGCAGTAGCGCCACCCCACCCCCGGCTCGTTATATTCGCTCGTAGAGTCGCACACATTGCCGCTCTCATAGTCATACGCCTGCCCTAGGTAGCTGCTCGTCGGCACATTGCTGCCCGGCTGCCAGCCGCGGCTCGACGCGGTGATAGAACTGTTGCACGACGACGTGCCCGACCCGCCATACTTCAATATATCCGCCGACTGGTTATTGGGGCAGGTGATGTTGATATAAATGTCGCCCACATACGAATGCTCGATATTCAGCATCACATACCGTATATCGTTCACATCCGTAATATGTGCCGAACTCTCAAACCCCGAGAAGAGCAGCTCCGAGCGATACGAGCAGCCGTTAGGCTCGCAATACTGCCCGTCGGGCAGGAAGATGCGCGACGACTCCGAGAGGGTCGACTCGCCTCGCAGCACACGTATCGACGACCCCTGCGCCATGCCGACCGTCACCAACGCGGTATCGCCCGGGCAGAGCGCGGTGGGCAGATCAAACTCCAAGTCCAGCTGGATAGTACCCACACGAAAAGTGAACGTATCGGTATACCCCCCGTTGGTATAAGCCACCAAGTAATACACCCCCGTATCCCACACCTCTACCTGTCGGGCGGTAGAGCCGGTACTCCACAAGTAGGCGTCGGCGCTGTCAGCCACCAAAGTCAGTGTATCCATACCGCAGAGGGGGCGCAAACCCGACACATCAGCCTTAAAACGAGTGGTGCTCACACTCGTCGCATCGACACAATCCGCCAGCGCCGTGTCGGCCTCCGACACAATGGTAAACGTATAGTTAGTCAGTGGCGACAGCCCCTCAATCCTACACGATCTTCCCCTCACCAGCGTATCTACGCTCCCATAATGTATCAAATAATTGGCGCTCGTGTCATAGGCGGTCCACTTAAGCTCCACCCATGTGGCTCCCACCTCACGGGCATCGAACGCAACGACATTGTTGCTGCAAGGCGTGGGGCGCACCTCATAGTTAAAGAGGAAACCGCTCCGTGTCTCCGACCCGTCGGTCGAGAAAAGCACGGTGAGGTAGCCCGTATAAGAAACCACGCTCAGCGCCCCCTCCCCACGCCACGTGCCCAGCTGCGTGCCGCTGCCCATCCTACCATCGAAAATCGAAATCACATCGCAGCAACTCTCCGTCGAATACCCGCCCCACACACTGATAGTATCGCCCAAGTCAGCCTCAATAATAATCATGCCATAAAAACCATTCGAATAATTCCCCGTCGAATCCCCATCGTCAGCAAGGGTGCCCGCAGCCGACAACCTACCGTCAACAGTAATATAGTAGCCATTCGACATCACAAAATGAGCCTGACAATACCCCGTATACGAAAACAGCAACAAGGGAACAAAAGTCAGTATAACTAGTAATAACCTTTTCATCCTACAACTATTTTTCAAAATGCAAAAATACAAATAATATTATATAATAACAAATCCAAAATAGCCCAAAGACCATAACCTATTCTCATACAAAACAATAAAAAAAATAGGGACAAACAAGTACGGCTGTCCCCTACGTATTTTTGATTGAACTAGGAAAATTAAAAATTAAAAATTTGTGACCTATGAACTGTGACCTGTGACCAGATATATAGTGACCAGTGATCTGTGACCAGTGACACGAGATTTAGTGATTGGTGATTAGACAAATGAAAGCGTCAGCCAATTTTCACTTTTCAATTTCAAAAGCGGCAGCCAACTTTTTGAAGTAAGAAGTAAGAACTATGAACTAAGAAGTTGGGGCGGCAGCCAATTTTTAATTCTTAATTTTTAATTCTTAATTTGTTACGTTTTTAATTTTTAATTTTATAAGTTTTCAACTTTCACATTAGAAAGTATAGCAAAAACCGAGCGTCAACAGGCGGGTGTTGAGGGCATTCACCCCCACATTAAAATCTCGAACCGTAGTCTTCGTCTCAGGCGCTTCGCCTGGCTCAGTGTTCTTAATCACATAAGGCCACTGCTCAGTAGTTGTGCTGCTGAAGGTAAGGGCTGCGAGGTTTAGGTAGAGATCCACACCAAAATGCTTGCCTAGAACGTAATTGAACACAGGAACTGCTTGGGCATAGAAAGCACGCTCAGTCAGCGAGCGCACCATATCCACCTTCCAATAGTCGTTAACACGGACCTCAGTCCGCGCATCTTTGCCCCAACCCAGGCTATAACTGCCCGATACCTCCACATGCAGGCTCAGTCGGCCTGCATCTACACATCGCACGCGCAGGTAAGCCTTAGCCGAAGAGGTCAGCAAGGTGGCGTCGACCTCGGCCGACTGCCGCCACTCTTGGGCAGTGGGGTCAAAAAAACCATCCAGATACTGATAGGAAGAATAACCTACCCCCAACTGCACACCTATACCCACACCACTTCTGAAAGAGTATCCCACCCTAGGAGCAAAAAAGACCGATTGGCCTCGTGGCAGACCACCGTCGTAGGCTGACAACCCCTGAGCCGTATAGTCGTAGCCCCTATTGCCATAGCCCACGTCCAAACTCAGATTCACCTGCGCCGACGCTATCGCCGCCGCCACCAGCATACAGCCAATAATCAAAAACCTTTTCATACCTTGGTGTTTTGATTGACCTATGTTTTTGAGTGATTAGAGAATAGTGATTAGTGATTGGTAATTAGACAAATGAAAACGAAATCCAACTTTCAATTTACATGTGCTCGTTTCACTGGTCACAAGTCACTGGTCACTAAATTAATTTTTAATTTTCACGTCAGCCAATTTATATGTGAGGTGCAGTTTCAGACCGGGTACGTATTCCACAATACCGGCCACTTTTTCCTTATCGGTATACTGCCAAAAAGTATAGCGGGTAGAAGGAAACTTCAGGCCATTGCTCACTATGATGACATGGTAGGCTCCGTAACGCTCCAAGCTGAAATATTTGAGGTATGCCTCTTGGCTAGTCATAATGAGCGGCTTCACCCCATATTCCTTCTCCATCATCTGCAGGAGCATATCGAGCCGTTTGATATTCAAGTCGTAGGGGTTGTCGGGGACCACATACACGGCAGGTGCCAAATCCATGTGATAGCCCTTCACGGTCGCCTTGAAATTATCGAACTGACCCTGAGCCGAGAAATGACGGTCATAGCGGTGCACGCAACCGAGGGGCAATCCCACTTTCTGGGCCTGTACGATATTGGTGAGGCAGCGTTGGTCGGAGATAGTCGCACCAGTGGTAGTCATAATGTAGACGAACTCCAAATCGTTCTGTTCGCGGACTGTCGGCCAATCCACAGTACCTTGATTCTGTGACACAAAGATACCCATCGGGGCAGTTGTCTGGGCACCAGCAAGCAGAGGCAGTGCCATGGTCAAAAAGAGTAATATTTTACGCATAAAACAACTATTTTAATTCCATATTGAAAATGCAAAGATACGAATATTTTTTCTTCTAATAAAAAAAAATGCACTGACACTCCTCCTACAAGGAGTCCAATCGTTGGTTCTTTTCGCGTCCATACCGACCGTTTGGTCCCATCCACCCGTCAGAACTATTGCCCAATCAACTGGAGGTATTCAGCCTCGGTGAGGATTGGAACACCCAGTTGTTGCGCTTTGCGCAACTTCTCGGGTCCCATCTTGGCACCAGCTAGCAGATAGGTAGTCTTACTGCTGATGCTGCCACCAGCCTTGCCACCATGCTGTTCGATGGAAGCCTTTATCTCCTCGCGCGAGAAGTGGTCGAAGACTCCACTCACGACGAAAGTCATCCCTTCCAACCTATTACTCACGCGGTTGTCGACTGCCTGCATCTGTACCCCAGCTTCGCGCAAACGGCTGATGAGGGTACGATGATCGGGGTTGGCGAAATAGTCATATACTGCCATAGCGGTCACCTCACCCACATCCTCCACCATAGCTAATTCCATAACAGTAGCATCCATCAAGGCATCAATATTGCCAAAGTAACGAACTAACTTCTTGGCACCCACTTCGCCTACATATCTGATACCTAACGCGAAAAGTACACGCTCGAAAGGCACTTGTTTAGAATCCTCAATAGCTCGAAGAATATTCTCAGCCCCCTTCTCCTGTATAGAGGCGGTAGTGTCAGTACCAAGCCCTATCAGCTGATTGCGATGCAGATAATAGAGGTCTGCCACATTACGCACCAACCCAGCATCATAGAGAAGTCGCAGACGCTCGCAGCCTAGGCTTTCGATATTCATAGCCTTGCGGCTGACAAAATGCTCAAGATGACCCAACAGTTGCGGAAGGCAGCCATCCTGGTTGGGACAGTAAAAACCAGCCTCGCCCTCGGAGCGAACCAGCGGGGTTCCGCATACAGGACAGGCTGAGACGTAATTGATAGGTTGCGCCTGTGGATTGCGCTGAGACAAGTCGACACCCACAATTTTAGGGATGATTTCACCCCCCTTCTCGACCAACAGGCTGTCGTCCTCATGCAAGTCGAGCTTGGCCATGAAGTCGGCATTATTCAACGTGGCACGACGAACCATGGTTCCACCCAACCACACAGGCTGCATATTCGCCACGGGGGTGACAATGCCGGTACGCCCCACCTGGTAGGTGACACTCAGCAACGGAGTGCTTACCTGCTCGGCTTTGAACTTATAAGCTATTGCCCAACGGGGCGACTTAGCGGTCGTGCCTAGGCGGTCCCATAAGTCGGTCTGGTTGACCTTTATCACTACCCCGTCAATGCCGAAAGGCAGATTCCAACGCTCCTTATCCCAGAAGTCAATAAAGAAACGTATGTCATTAATATCCTTGCATTCTTTGATATATGGCTGCACCTTAAAGCCCATTTCTTTTGCTGCTTCAAGCCTGCCGAAATGGGTGGCGAAAGGCGTGCCCATGATGGGGGTGCCATCGGGGAACATCATAAAGTAAGCACAGAAAAGGAGTCTCCGCTTGGCACACTCTGCAGAGTTCTGCAACTTCAGCGAACCGCTGGCAGCGTTGCGGGGGTTAGCAAAAGGTTCGTCACCTTCGGCCTCGCGAAGGCGGTTCATTGCTTCGAATGCCTCAAAGGGGTACACCACCTCACCGCGGACCTCGAAGTCGTCGGGGTAGTCACCCTTCAGACGCAAAGGAACGGTTGGGATAGTGCGCACATTGGATGTGATATCGTCCCCCACCATACCATTGCCACGGGTTACCGCCTGCACTAGTTCCCCATGCCGATAAGTGAGGCCAATCGCCACTCCGTCATACTTCAACTCACAGGTATAGGTGAAGGGGGTTCCGTCAAGCAGTTTGCGGGTGCGACTTTCAAAATCCTCTATCTCAGCTATGCTATAGGTGTTGCCTAACGAGAGCATGGGAAAACGGTGTTCCACCTGACGAAAGGTCTTGTTCACCTCGCCGCCCACACGTCGTGTAGGAGAAGTGGGAAGTGAGAGATCGGGAAAGGCTTGTTCGAGGTCGATTAGTTCGCGCAGCAAAGCATCGAATTCAAAGTCGCTCACCAACGAACGGTCGTTCATGTAATACTCATAATTATAGCGGTCGATAAGCTCGGTGAGCTCGGCTATGCGCTGCTGTGCCTGTGTGTGGGTCATAGGAATTGAGGATGCTATATATGATTATGGGAAAGTAATCTCTCCTTTGAAATTAAACGATACGGGGCCTGTTAGTTCCACATGGGTAAATGCTTCTTGAGTAGGCTGATACTCAACTAAGAAGTCCCCACCACGGGTGCTAAGATGGGTAACGCCTAAAGCTATAGCGCAGGCGGTGACACCCGTGCCACAGGCCCAGGTTTCGTCTTCCACCCCACGTTCATATGTACGGACATGCAAACAATCGCCTACTCGCTCAACGAAGTTGACATTTGCTCCCTCTGCGCCCAAGTCGGGATGGTGCCGCAGGCGGCGTCCCTCACCCAACACATCGTAGTGACTCAAATCGGTCACCTGCTGCACATAGTGAGGCACTCCCGTATTAAGCCACCATCCTTGCAGCACTCGATGTAGCGTATGTCTAGGCACATCGCGCATACCCAACCGCACAGTTCCCTGCCCTCGTTGGTTGTCCCAGTCCAAAAGCGTGGCTTCATGAGGGCCGTCAGTAGCCAAAAAGCGTATATGTTTCTCACCATTCAAAACACGTCCCAACCCTAAGAGATGAGCAAAGACTGTGATACATCGACCTCCATTGCCGCACATGTCAGCTGGGAGTCCATCAGAATTATAATAGCGCATCACGAAGTCATAATCCCCTTGTGCGGGAGTGAGCAACATCAGTCCGTCGGCGCCCACTCCTTTTCGGCGATGGCACACGTGAGCTATAGCCTCGGCGGTCAAACCAGGGTCGTCTTCTCGGGCATCTACAATAACAAAATCATTACCCGCCCCATCAAACTTTGAAAAAATCATGTTTAAATCCCTATTATCAATTCTCGTCTTTCACCTCCCACTGCACCTCATGCTGTGCTTTCACAAGTCGCTTGCTTGTCAGCAGAACCAAAAGTGAGCAGATGATGATAGAACAAAATATCACAGAATAAGTAATATGCTTTACGAGTGTCGCCCCAGGCACTACCACACGCCCTGCGGCAAGGTTTACCTGCTCGGGAATTGAGGCGAGCACTGCCGACACCAGTCCCTTTGGTATCAACATCGAAACCGTCAAGCGGTCTTCAAGTGTGTTCTTTCTCCCCACTACTGCCACAAGCACAAATCGTAGTACAAAAAGCGCAGCAGCGATAATGGCCCCGTACATCAGGGCTGTGTAATTGGTAAAGGGTATACAAATACCCACATAAACAAAGAAATAGGTCTTAAGGATGAAGACAAATTCCTTAAAGAAGCTCTTCTCATCTTCCTCCAGAGGAGTCATTTGACGCAGGCGGAGCTTCTTGAGGAACGACATCTCGAAATATTCTGGATTGCCTAGCACAAGGCCGAAGGCCAAGGCTGCAATGGCTCCGCTGTAGCCCAACGACTCGGTGAGGCCATATAGCACAAAGACGAAGGCAGGGGTCAGAAACATGGAGTTTTGGAGCTTGCGTATACGATCCATGAAAGAGGACCAGACAATGCCACCCACTACGCCTATAACCAGTGCCATAAGTACGGAAGCGAGTACCCGCCCTATAGTGGAGCCGATGTTGATGTTACCCATCTTGAGACCTTCGATAAAAGCCAACGAGACAACAATGCAGAGCACACCTGAGATGGCGGACTCCAAGGTCAGCATCACTCGGGTCTTGTCGCTCACACGCATTTGACGCGCCATGGGAATAACGATGGCAGCAGCTGTTCCCGCAACCATCGACCCCAACATCATGGCCACCTGCATCTCAAGTCCAACCATGAAGTAGGCTAAAACCGCCACCAACGACATGGAAAGGACAAACGATGACAGTGTGACCTGCACCACACCCGACCAATACTTGCGAATTGTGTCGAGGCGCATGTCAATGCCGCTGTCGAATAGTATAAAGAGCAGGGTGAGCGAGGCAAAGACAGGACCAGTACCTTCCAACTGCTCAGGAGAGACCCATCCCGAGACAGGCCCCACCAATATGCCTATAAGCATGAGGAGCAGCACGTCGGGTATACGGCCGCGACTGAACCACGCATTGAAAAGGTGCGCACAGAATATCAGCAGTCCGAGGAAGATGTAGGTCATTGAGAATTAAAAATAAAAATTAGGCTCTTATGATATATCTGACTGATTTTTCAACAGCCTCGAAGAGGCTGAATCTCAATAGCGTTGCAAAGTCGAGCGCAGAGCCGAACTTGTTCGAGCTATGCCGAGATGTAGTTAAGAATGTCCAGTGGACACTCGTGTCTCGAAGAAACCCCATACAAGGAACCAGGGGTCGCGACCAAAGGGAGCAACCCCCTTTTTCGGTTAGGTTCCACAGTGTGGGGTATTGAAACGCCCTCCTTTCCAGCGTCTCGAAGAGACGCGACATGGATATTATTTGGCAAAAATCAGTCATACGTTGCATAAGAGCAAAAAATTAAAATTGACTGCCGCGTTCATTTGTCTAATCACTATTCACTAATCACTATTCACTAATCACCAGTCACTATTCACTAATCACCAATCACTAAATATCGTGTTACTGTTCACTATATTTCTGGTCAAAGGTCATAATCAATATGTATCTAATAATCATATTTTTATTATTTAATAGTCTACTTCTGAAAACAGGACGCGGAAGCTGTCGAGGGCGGGGTTGTCCTGCAGCATGACGTCGTACTTGTCGCGCGGAGAGTAGACGATGGCTTCTTTTTCCTCGTATTCCACTTCTACACGGCCGTTGAGCAAGGGTCGTCCACTCTTGGTGCGCAGGTAAGTGAGCATACGCACCAGATAGCGACGAATCTCGCTGTCGAGATAGCTGTTGCTTACCACTATCACAAACATGTCCTCGCCATCCATCCTCAGCTCGCGGTCTTGCAGCTGCTCTGCTAGTTTGGGCGCGTCTTGTTTCATAGCCTCTAGCATTTCGCCCCAATAGGTTTTGAGTTGTTCCAAACTGAGGGGTGGAACCTCTACGGGTGCTTGTTCGACTGCTGGAGTTGTGGGGGAGGTGAGCTTGACGGAGATGCCCATGGAGCGGTGGAGTTTTCCTACAGGCGTTTTGGATTGTGACGGCTCAGCCACCTCTTTGTCGACTTTCACTTCCGCCTCAGGCACACGTAGCGCGACCTTCGCCACCACTTCGCTAGGGGAAGGGGTGGACTTGGCTTCTGCTTGGGTTCCGTGTTCCGCCCGAGGCGATCTTGCAATCTATGGATAGGTTACGAGGGTGGCAAGTTTCATCAAGGCGACTTCTACAAAGAGCCGTTTGTTGCCTGCCTCCTTGTATCGATACTCATAATCGCTAGATATTTCGAGATAGCGCAACAGAAGGGCCAGTCCGCAGTTGACAGCTTGCTCGCCATAGCGTCCACGCTCGGCATCGCTCACTTCCATGAGCCGGTGGGTGGCAGGGTCGAGGCTGACCAGAAGGTTGCGCAGGTGCTCACTGAGGCCTGTGATGAAGTGCTGCCCATCAAAGCCTTTGTCGATTATCTCTTGATATAGCAGAAGGGCGTTGGAGATGTCGCCAGAACGGAAGCAGTCGACCAGACGGAAGTAGTATTCGGCATCTAGTAGGTTGAGGTTTTGGTTGCAGAGCTGACGGGTGAGGTTGCCCTGAGTGAAACTGACCAGCTGGTCGAAGATGGAGAGGGCGTCGCGCAGGCCACCCTCGGCTTTGCGGGCAATGATGTGTAGGGCTTCGGGCTCGTAGGTTATGCCCTCACGCTCGGCGATGTTTTGGAGATGTGCCACGATGTCTTCGCTCTGGATGCGCTTGAAGTCGAACACCTGGCAACGCGAAAGAATGGTAGGTAGTATCTTGTGCTTCTCGGTGGTGGCGAGTATGAACTTGGCATACTGTGGAGGTTCCTCAAGGGTTTTAAGGAAGGCGTTGAAGGCAGCCTGAGAGAGCATGTGGACCTCATCGATTATGTATACCTTGTATCGACCCGTCTGTGGGGGAATATAGACTTGCTTGACCAGTTCGCGGATATCGTCGACGCTGTTGTTCGAGGCTGCATCGAGCTCAAAGATGTTCATCGAGCCGCCTTCGGCAAAACTGCGGCAACTATCGCATTGGTTGCAGGGCTCGATATCGGGCGTGAGGTTGGTGCAGTTGATGGTCTTGGCGAGGATGCGGGCACAGGTGGTTTTGCCCACACCGCGAGGGCCACAAAAGAGAAACGCCTGCGCCAACTGGTTGGTGCGGATGGCATTCTTGAGAGTAGTAGTAATATGTTGTTGTCCGACCACCGAATCGAAGGTCTGCGGACGATACTTTCGTGCTGATACAATGTAGTTTTCCATATATGGGGACACAATAATTCGATGCAAAGATACACATTTTTTCCGAGATAGATGGAGAAATAAAAATTAAAAATTAAGAATTAAGAACGTAACAAATTAAGAATTAAAAATTAAGAATGAGAATTTGTTAATTCGTAAATGTGTTAATTCGTTAATCTTTTGATGCGCCAAGGACTAACACATTCTAAAATTGAAAAGTGAAAAGAACATACCCCGCCACTACGTGGCACCCCTCTAAGAACATACCCCGGCCTTA
>CAMYZD010000027.1 GCA_947303735.1 uncultured Bacteroidales bacterium
CCCCCATCGTCATGTGGATATTCGCCTCCCTGGCACGCAAAGGCAAGGAAGTCTCTACCCCGCGCAAGATAGCCATCGGTATGTTCATCGCCGCCTGCGCATACATCTTCCTCATCTGCGTCGCAGTTGCCAACAACTACCCCTCTGGCGAAGATTTCAAAGCCCTGCCTGAGGCAACCAAGATGGCTATGAAGTCGAGTCCGTCGATATTGATATTGACCTACTTCTTCCTGACGGTGGCTGAGCTGTTTATCTCGCCCCTGGGTCTCTCGTTCGTGTCTAAGATTGCTCCTAAGCATCTGCAGGGTATCTGCCAGGGTCTGTGGCTGAGTGCCACCGCTATTGGCAACCTCTTTATCTTCCTCGGTGTGAAGATGCTCAACGCCTTCCCGCACCAGTGGATGACCTGGGGTGTGTTCGCCATCTTCTGCCTCATCTCGATGGGCGTGATGTTGGGCATGCTCAAATGGCTCGAGCGTATCACTGCTGACAGCAAATAGTCAGTATTATTAACTCATACATGTCAAAGCCGATCCCGAAAAAGGGTCGGCTTTGCTGTTTTGGGTCAATCGTGGATTATTTCCACACGACTGCGACCTTCACCGTGGCGGCTGACATGGATTTGGGTTCGAATGCGCTCGTTCAGTTCTTCGCGATGGGATATGATGCCTACTCGGCGGTTGCTTTGGCCCGCGATGTATTGTAACTTTTCGAGGGTGGACATGACGCTGTCGAGGTTCTTTTGGTCGAGGGTGCCAAAGCCTTCGTCAATGAAGAGTATGTTGACATTGAGGTCGGGGCGGTTGAGGGATGAGAGCGCAAGGGATAGGGCAAGCGATACCATGAAGCGTTCTCCTCCAGATAGCACGGTGACACTGCGGACCTCATTCTTGTTGTATTTGTCTAACACTAGGATGGAAAGCTTCTCATTCTCCTCGTCGCAGGTTAGGGTGTAGCGGTCAGTAATTTGTTCTAGATAGAGGTTGGCATTGTTGAGCAATGGCCGCAGAATGTATGTTTGTACGAGTGTGCGGAATCGGGTTCCTCCAAAATAGCGGTTCAGTTTGTCCCATCTGACGAATACCTGCTGGCAAGAGTCCAACTGCTGCTTAGCAGCGTTAAGGCGCTCTTGGTTGTTGTTGTTTGTCTCAAGCTGCTTTTGGGCTGAGACTATGAGGGCGTTCTCCTGTTCTTTCTGTTCAAGAAGTAGCGCCTTATGGCCCTTGAGCATATCTAAGTCGGGTAGGGGAGACTCTAGTGGCAGCGCCATCTTCTTTCTTGTGTCGGCTATACTTTGGGCTGCTTCATTGAGTGCATCGGTTGCTGAATGTAACGCCTCGTCGGTCTGTTTGACAAATTGTTGTGCGGTGGGAAGCAATGCGGCTTGACGGATGATAGAGTCTAAGTCTTGTTCAGTACGATGGGTCGAAGTATACCAATCAGTGAGAACGTTTGTACATAATCGGATAGAGTCTTCGAGTAATAGAAGTTGGCTCTGGGTAGTAGCAACATCAGACGTTAGACGGTTCCATTCCACGAGAATATTATCAGTTGGATGTTGTTGTGCCAGCGAGGTGGAAACCCATTGTTTTTGATTGGTGAGTAGCGTCTGTTGGAGGGCAGCTAACTGATTATAGCGGTCGCGACTCTTCTCGAGCTTTTGTGCGTATTGCTCTTGATAACTCTTTTGTTGCTTGTATTCGTCAGCCTTGGCCTTTAGTGAAGGTTGAAGGGTGTATGCCTGCTGTTGCCAGTTGGGGTAAAAGGGAGAGAGGCGATCTGTTAGTGTTTGGCAGAGTTTGTCAAACTCTTCAGTTTCGGTGGCTATCTGTTTGTTGAGGCTTTTGATTATTTCGGAGTTAGACTCGAGAGCATGGCTGGCATTTGAGTACTCTTTTTGTGCCGTGCTATGGGCATCGTCCAACGGCTTTTTCTCTTTGAGTAGTTGTTGCCATTGGCGTTGAAGAGCTTCAACTTTCTTTCGTCTTTCCTCTTGTTCGATGATGAGGTTGTTGGTTTCCTGAAGGAGTATATGTGCCTGATTATCGAAGTCGTCATTATATACAATACCTTCATCCTCTATGGCTTGTATTAGTTTTATCTTGTCGTTGTCGAGTGTCTGCTGTTGGATTCCTACCTCCTTCTCCTTTGCTTTGATTAGCCCTACAAGGGTGTCGCGTTCTTGTTGTATCTGGTTCTGGTGGGCAAAGGCATCGTCGTAGGCTTTAGACTTCTTTTGTTGCTCTTCTTTCAGGGGGGCTAACATTTGAGACAGGTCCTCTTCGATTGGCATTTCTGAGATGTGCTGTCCGCATAGGGGGCAGGTGTCAGCATGTATCTCAACCAATCGGGCACGTAGACTTTTCAGCGTGTCGTCCACGCTGCTGTGCATTGTCGTATAGCGTTGAAGAGCTTCATCGAGTTGCTTTTTAGCTTGGTCGGTGTCTTGCTTAGCGAGTTGAAACTTATTGACTAGACCCTCTAGCTGAGCATGCAATTCGACAATTTCAGTGTTATATGCGGCTATTGCTTGCTGTTGTTTATTGAGGAGTTGATGTTTCTCAATCCATTGTTCCAAGTGCTTCTTTCGCTCAGAAAGGATATTAACCTGCTGATTGATGGTATCAGGACAGAGAGTGTCGCGCTGTTGTTGTATGAGGGTTATTGCTTGTTCTTTAGTAGCGACAGCCTCTTTTGCTTGGTTGAAAGTAGTAGTAGCCTTAGCCAAGGCGGTTTTCAGTTGCTCAGTGTCTTCTTGATGTTTTGCAAGAGAGTCTCTCAGCGAGAGAATCTTTTTCTCATAGGCTATATAGCTTGAGAGGTAGACGATGGTTTCGTCTGCGTTCGTATAGAGGCTGTCGAAAGAGGCTCTTTCCTGTACCCATTGAGTCAGTTGCTCCAGTTGTTTCATCCCATGTGCGATTTGCTCTTTTCGCCAGTTGAGGTCGGCCGAGAGGGTATCGAAAGTCACTAGGTAGGACTGAAGTTGTTTTTGGGCTGAAGCTTTTTCCTGCAGGTTCTTTCGTAGTTGTTGCAGTCGCTGACGTTCTTGTTCGGTGGCAAGCCAGTCAGTTGTTAGTTGGCGATAGGCCTGGTATTCCTTTCCAGACTGGATGTCTTTGGCCGTGGCCATGCGCTGTCGGGCTGACTCGGCCTTTTTTTCGTTATCGAGAATTGTAGACACATGCCCTATCATCTCCTCGCATTGCAATATTTGTTGTTGCAGTTGGTCGGCAATGACCGTATGCTCTTTCACTTGCCGGGAGAGCTCCGCAAGAGTCTCTTCAGGCAGAATGTGGGAGGCCTCAGTTTGGTAGGTGTTTTCAGCCAACTTCTTGTTCTCGTTGGCTTGGTCGAAGAGGTTTTTCACCGCCATTCCATAGGTGTGGAATAGTTCGGTGTTAGTGAGTTGTTCCAGTATTTCTTCACGTTCCTTCTTGTCGCCACAGAGGAAAGCTGCAAACTGTCCTTGCGCCAGCATCGCCATGCGGTTGAACTGTTTGAACGATAGTCCGATGGCACGGAGTATCTGGTTGTCGCGGTTGTCCACTTTCTCCCAATCGTTTTCTCCCACTTTCACTTTCCAGCGTGCGTCACGGTAGTTGCCATTGCGGGTGAGGCCCAGCTCTAGGCGTGCGATGTAGTCGATGCCATCGTTGCCTTCAAAGTGTACTTCGCTGTAGCAGTCGTCTTTAGGCGATATACCTAGTCGAGTGTATTGGCATAAGCTGTTGATGCTGATAGTCTCCCCTTGGCGATTTTCGAAGGTGTTTTCCTTGGTGTCTACGGCTCCGGCGATGCGTGGAGTGGTTTTGTAGAGTGCCAATGCGATGCCGTCCAATAACACCGACTTCCCGACCCCGGTGTCGCCCGAAATGAGAAAGATGTTGGCCGGAGTGCCAGTGGCTGAGTCGGTCAGGTCGTGCTCGAAGTCTATGTCGGCACATTCAATAGAGGCTATGTTGCGTATATGAAGCTCCTTTATTTTCATCTCTTACGACTCCCTTCTTCTTGTAGTTTACGACATTCTTCTTCTATCTCTACAAATGCACTTCTTATCTCATCGAGTGTGAGGCCGTTGTAGTGGTCAATGGTCTGTTCGATAAAATCCATTGGGTCGGTCATCTGTTGCAAGTCTGCCACCTCGAAGACCAGTCGCTTCGTTGGTTCTTGTTGGGTTGGGATGTTTTCCCATACTATCTTGGGGTTGTATCGTATCTCATCGTGATATACCTCCAGAAGGTCATAAATCTGTTGGTTGAAATCGGAGGGTAGGTCAGTGTCGTAGTTTATTCTGAGGCGAATATACCCCTTGCCGCCTTCTTGGGCGAATAACTTAACTGTCTCGAGGGCCTCCTCATAGCTTTGGGCGGGATGAGTGGTGGGAAGTTCATAGAAATGTCGCAATTCATCAATACGTAAGCGTGAAAGCTTTACTTCGCCGCCGTGTTGGTCAATCTCTACTAAACTTACTGTGTGCGGGTACTTTTCGTCGCAACTCACGTGCAGTGCACTTCCTGAGTAGCGTATCACGCCAGTAGGATAGAAACTCACCTCTTCCTGCTCATCATCCAAGTGGCCGAGGGTTTGAGGCCGGTGTATGTGTCCCAATGCGTAATAGTCATACCCATTGCCTAGGTCGTTAGGGTCGAGGGCTTGCAGGTGCCCGATGTCGAAATTGTGTCCTGTATAGTCTGTGCCTACCACAGCAGTGTGGCCCATCACCACTACTGGCAGTCCTGCGATGTTCTCTTTAGCCACATAGTCGAGAAGTGACTGGGTGGCCTCGCGTCTTGAACCCGTCATAAAAGGCAATGCGATAATATAGCCCTTTCCGTCAATCCTTACGACATAGTCCTCCTGCCATCCGTCGGGCAGCGAAGTGCAGTTGCTCGCAGGTGGGCGTCCAATCAATATCACCTTCCCCAATTGCCACACAACGTTGTCGGCCTGTATTCGCGAAGCCGAGTCGTGATTACCGGCTGTTATGACAATCTGCATTGTAGGGTATCGGTTGTGGAGGTTTACGAAAAACTCATTAAAAGTATGCTTGGTAGAGGCTCCGGGCTGCTGGATGTCGAAGATGTCGCCACTGACCAGCAGTGCGTCGGGCTGGTGGGTAGCACACCATTGGTCGAGCTGGGCAAAGAAATGTCGATGCTCGTCTTCACGACCGTAGTTTTGATACATTACCTGTCCTAGATGGAGGTCGGCAGTGTGGAGAAATTTCATAACATTGGGGACTTAGGACTCTAAGAAGTGTCGAGCTTGGCTTATCAGATCAGGGTGGCAATTCAGTAGTTCGGCGATGCGAAGAGCTTCCTGTGGCACCTGGTCACTGTTGTCGGCCACAAGCGAGTAGTCGATAAAACGGTTGATGGTCTGTGCCGTGAGGGGTACGTCGGCTAGCGACTCGACGAACCCTTTCACTCTCAACCGTCGGCAGTTTACCCCTAGTTGGCTGTAATGTGTGGTTATCATGGTGATGGAGTCTCTTCCCTGCAAAATGGAGGCTATTGCCTGTACCAAGGCTTTCCCTTCTACTGGGTTGGTGGTACGGGCAGGCTCGTCAATAAGTATCAGGAGGCGTTCTTTTTCGCTGCGGTCCAGCACGTCGCTGATGCGGGTTATCTCTGCGGCATAGCTGCTAAGGCCGTTCATCTCGTTCTGCTCGTCCCCAATGCAGAATACCACGTCATCGACCGGTTGCATCTGCGCGCTGGTGGCGGGTAGGGGGAATCCGAATTGGAACATGAGCTGTGCCACGCCGATGCTTTTCAGCAAAACGGTCTTGCCTGCCATGTTGGCACCCGTCACCAGCGTTACACCAGTAGTGAGCGTGATGTCGACTGGCTGGTATCGTAGCCCTGCTTTTTCGTTGTGCTGTTTCAGGCGGGGATTGAATAGGCCAAGCAGGGTCGGATGGTTGTCTGGGTTTCCTGTATTGCTAGGCTTTTGCAAGTCCCATTGTTGGGCAAGAGTGGCACGCGCTAGGGCAAAATCTATATATGCTAGCTGGTCCAGAGCCGAGGTGAGTTGGTCACAATGAGGGTGCAGTTGGTCGCATAGACGGGCGATCACCTCCTGTTGAATGAGGTTCTGTTCGGCAAGTAACTCGCCCATCAGTTGGTCATCTGCCTGTTTCATCTGTTGGCGCAGTGGAGCGAGACGGCTGTCGTAACTGTCGTAAATATAGAAGTTGGGAATGCCCGTGTGGTCGGGGTCGAGTAGAGCGAATGCCTGAGTCAAGTCGGGCAGTAGGAATAGATTGTCGGCCTGCATTTCAGCAAGGGCCTTGCGGCTGAGACCACACAGAAAGGTGAGATTCTTTATTTCGAATAGCTCCACTTCGTCCAGCATGAAATGGGATTGCAGATTGCCCAAAGTGGTATGGATATCGTGTAGTTGCATCAGCTGGTGGCGTAGCACAGTGAGGGGGTGTGCATATTGTGCATTGCCCATCAGCTCGCGCAGGGTGGCAACTACTTGCTGTTCGTGCTCCAAATCTTTTGGCGATGTAAGGAGGGGCTGTTCCAGCATCCTCCGTCTTCCGGCCGACGACATCAGTTCCATCTCCTCTGTTACAAATGCCAGCCCTGGCACTTCCTTTATCTTGTCTTGTAGTATTGTCATAGAATACTTGTTATTTTGAGATGCAAATATACACAATTCTTTTCATTTATTACACAAATGCAAGAAATAATCGGTGCCAAAAATCGTATCCGCTTGTCCCATCTATCGATGGGAAAAAACAGAAAGGGTGTCCCAACCAAGGTCGGGACACCCTTTTATGCGGAGTACTAATAAAGTGTAACTAGTATTCTCGGACAAGACGGACAGAGCAGCCAGTGGAGTAGGTCACGTTGTTACGCATGGCGTTGGCATTGGGAGCGATGTGGAATGTATAGCCCGTAGTGCCGTTGACATGGCTGGTGGTCCAATAGTTGCCGACGGTACCCACATTAGTGGTGTTGCTGCTGGTACGCTGGCCTGCGGCAGGCAGGAAGACTGCACCGGCGGCTTCCATAAGGGCCCAGTTGGCTGCATTATAAACATTGGAAGTGTAGCTGCTGTCGGAGTTGACAAAGGTGAGTCCACTTGGGCAAGTCCAGTTGTCGGGAAGAAGAACGTACCCAGGAGTATTCTCTACTGTGGCCATGCCTTTGAGTTGGGCGGCATTGGGACGCAGGGTGAGAAGGTAGGTCCACTCGGTCGAGGTCAGGGTGCGCCAGAGGGCGGTCTGGTTGCCACCGTTGATGATGGGGTTATAGTAGCCCCAGTCGGCATTGGCATAGAACTCGGTTAGGTCGTTGCCGTTCGGGTCTTCGGTATATTCGGTGTTGTTAGTCGTGGTCTCATAGGGCATGAAACGGCCTGCGCCGCCGTCCCAACCACTGGTGCCGTAACCGAAGAGGTCAATCCAGTCGGAGCAGTAGGCCTGCATGTATACGTTGTTGTTGGCAGTGCCAGCGACATCATACTGGTTGACAGAGAAACGCCAGGTCTTGATACGGGGACGGTATTGGAGGTTGCCCTGTGAGAAGTTGATACGGGTGGTAGCACTTACGCTGAAAATGCCGGGGAGGGCGCCTGGTATGCGTGGGTGTTCTAGCTCATAGATGCGGTTGTTCACGCTGTCGAAGTAGTTCTCATAAGTATTGTTCAAACTGTCCAGACGGTTGTTGAGGCTGTCGATACGGGCATTGAGGGCTGCCACCTCGGCGGCGAGGGCAGAATCGACGTAAGCTTTGTTGGCTGCATCGTAGGGGTCAGTGGGTGTAAAGACGTTCTTGATTTGGCCATAAGCGTTGTTGTTGATGGCAATCACGTCATTGAGGCCTTGCTGTTCGGCAGGAAGAATGATGTAGGTGTTCTCGTCTAGGAACAGGGTGTCGCCACTGAGGGTGAAGTTGAGGTCGTTGATAAACTGGCTCAGCGAGGTCGGATGGTTCAGCACGCTGTCCCACTCAATGGTGGTAGCGCCGTTGCTGGGAAGAATAACAAAGGTGTTGCCGCCGATGAACAGAGTGTCGCCACTGACGGTGAAGGTAAGGTCGTTGATAAACTCGCTAAGATGGGTGGGGTGATTACGCACGCTGTCCCACTCAACTGAGGTGGCGCCATTGCTAGGGAGGATAACGTAGGTGTCGCCACCAACGAACAGGGTGTCGCCACTGACGGTAAGGTTCAGGTCGTTGATGAACTGGCTAAGGTGTGTGGGGTGGTGTAGCACACTGTCCCACTCGATGGTGCCGCGGCAATTGCTGGGGAGCACAACATAGTTGCCATTGACAAAGAGAGTGTCGCCGCTGACAGAGAGAGCGAGATTCAGGTCGTTGATAAACTGGCTGAGACGTGTGGGTGCGTTGCGCAAGCTGTCGTAGAGGTACCCCCAGTTACGGAAGTAGGGGTCGCGCTCGTTGTACGACCAGTCGGGGCTGATGGTCTCTGCCATACGCGCTATGTTGGCATAGTGGGCATAGGGAACGGCGAGAATCTTCTGTGAGGTAGAAAGGGTGTAGTTTCTGCCGCCAGTCAGATCCACTTCACTCTTGATAAAGTAAGGACCATGTGCCCAGTCGATGTTGGCAAAGTCGGTAGAATTGTCGCCCACTATGAGGGTGAAAAGACCATTGGCATTGGTCGTGACCACCTCCTCTTGCTGGTAAATGACGTTACCAGAAACAGAGTTTTGTATAATGCTGATGCGTACACCGACATTACGGTTAGTAATCAGTTGTCCGGCAGCGTTGCGGACTACAGCTTGGTAATTGAAACCTTGGGGAGCCTGTGCATATAGTGTTGCAAAGGTAACGATTGCTAAAAGCGTAACTAGTACTTTTTTCATAACTATTTGGCTTTAATAATTTTGTAAACATTCTTTTTTGTCTGATCGGGAGTGGCCACATGTAGCATATAAGTGCCGGCAGCTAGTTGCTGGAGGTCGATTGTTTGTTGCCCTCCGTTGTAGTTGCCACGCGACAGGACCTGCCCATTGGCATTGTAGAGTGTGTATGACAGCTGCATGGGCTGGTCGCACTCAAGGACGATATTGTCAGTAGTGGGATTGGGGTATACTGCCACACCAACAGTGAGTGCTTCGATGCCTTGGTACTGCTGCTCGTCGCGGGCAGTGATGGGCTGCTGCACACCTTCGGAGAAGGACTCGGTGACGTTGACCACTGTGACGGCTGGGGCGTATGCAGTCTTCACTGCCACTTCGCCACCGCTGAAACTCAGCGAGCCTGTCACTCCGGTCACGTCGCCGCCAAAACTGGTGATGGCCTGCTGAGCCCTCAGGCCGCCACCACAGCACATGAGTGCCAATAGCACTATGGCTGAAAGACGGAATTGCGTTAGTTTATCCATAGCATTAGTATTTGTTATTCAACAGTGGAGTTGTTCTCGGTATTCGTGTTGTTGTCACCCCCGTTTGTGTTGTTGTAGCCACTGTTGCCGTCCGTGTTGCGGATGCCGACATTCAGTACCTCTATTTCTACACGACGGTTGTGGAAACGACCCTCAGGAGTGGAGTTGGTGTCGATGGGGTATTTCTCACCAAAGCCTTCGGGTACCATGCGGTCTTTGTCTATGCCCTTCGACTGCAGATAGCGGATGACCGACTTAGAACGGTTCAACGACAAGGTCTCGTTGTACTCGTCCGAGCCTAGGCTGTCGGTATGGCCTATAATCTTGATGTGCATCTCGGGGAAGGCATTCATCATCATTGCCACTTCGTCGAGGTGGACGAACGACTCGCTGCGCAGACGGTAGGAGTCAAAGTCAAAGTTGATATTGAACAGGCATATGCGCTTGTCGCTGATGTCTACACCCAGTTTGATAAAGGCATACATCTCACCGAACGAGTAGCAGTCCTTGCGGATATACTCCAAGCTGTCACCAACTTGAGGACCGGGTTTGATAATGTACACGGTATCTGTCTGTGTGTTGATGGTAGTATCATGCTGCTCCACAATCACAGTATCTGGCACAAACACCGTATCAGGCTTCTGCACAATCTTGCGAGGCTCCTTGCACTTCCAGCTGTCGTCAAGCGGCAGGGCGATGCGCAGTGCCAGTTCGATGCCACGGCTTTTGCGGGTCTCTTGGTAAAGCTCGGCACCTGGAATCAAGTGGTTGAGTATGTGCGAGCGGTTGTCGTCGGCCACCCTTGGGTTGTCCAATATTTCACGCTGCGCGAAATTGTTCAGCAGGCCGATGTTGTACCCTGCTTCCAATGAGAGCATGACGGGGATTCCCTTAGTAGGAAGCAGAATATCCAAACCACCACCGAACATCACGCTCACATCGTAGGGGTTGATATCGGCATCAGTGATTGCCGTAGAGCAGCCTTCGGGATAATCCTCTTGGTCAAAATAGTTGACCTTGCCACCGTATGCCATGTTGAATTGGGGTGCCACCATCAGGTAGGGCGATATGTAACTATCACGGAAACGGATGTTGTAGGTGATAGGCATCCGCAAATCCAGATAGTGCGCCTTGAGGCGGTAACGTACATCCTTCCACTCCAGGCTGTCGGCGCGGCCGATGAAAGTCACCTCTGGACGGATGGCGAGGTTAGACTTGCCCAAATGGAAATGGCCGAAAAGACCTACCATACCCTGTGGCTGGAGATAATGGCGATATATGTCGATAGGGTCGAAGGAATAGACCATGTCGGCCAGATTCAAACCTCCGCGCACACCTATAAGATTGAGTGGGAAGAGAATCGGGCACTCAGTTTCGCCCTCGGCATTGTTCTTGGGGGCAGGTTCTTGGGCAAGAGCCATGTTGGTCGTGAAGACCAAAGAAATGATGAGAAAAAATACAATACGTTTCATAAGCTACTTGTCTGAAGATTTGAAATATTTTTCTGCAAGGTTGTCGCCGTCGTTCCAGTAGCGGAAGGTTCCTACATCAGAAATGCGGCCCCATTCATCTTCTTTAGAGATGATATATTCTGCATACTGGAAATCCTTAATACCCGTCTTGGTGAGTGTGCCGGATACGACGGATGCAGTCTTGCTCCAGGATGATTTGTCGAGCTGTATGGTCTGGATACAGTACATGGTGAAGTTGCTGTCTTCACCAATCACACGGGCTCGTTCGGCATTACCGATAACGTCGTTAATCTGCTCCTCGTCCAAGAAGATGGTGTCACTCTGTCCCTGGATGTAGTTGACTTTGCCACGGGGACGCTGACCGGAGAATTCCATGTACAACTCTCGGAAATTGGGATTGAAGTAACCGTCAGAAGCAAATTGTTGGTTCATCGGCTCTGCTTTGAACCTTCCTTTTATGGTAATAGGATTGACTCCCTCGTGGATGACAAATCCGTTTAGCGATAGCTCATCTTGTATCTGCTCAGGAATGACATCGTAAGGGATTTTTCCGTAAGGCATGGGCAGGACGAGTGTGTCGTTACCCTCTTTTAGACAACCCGTAAATAAAAATGCAGGAAGTACTAAAAGTGCTAAGATAATGAGTAGATGTTTGTTACGCTTATTCATAATGATTTATTATTGATTATTCTATTAATGCAAAGATACGATTTTTTTTTAAATTTACAATTTTATTGCAGTTTTTTCTTATTTTTTCTGACATGGGTAGCCATTTCCTGCTGCTGCTAATCAGTAAGAAAATGCAGCTTTTTCGCTGCAGGAAGCGATGAGGGAGCGATGAGGGAACGATGGAGAAACGAAGGTGGAACGAATCTGGGGCATAGGCATGGCGGAGCCGTGCTTATGGGAAAGCGGCGGGTAGGGATTGTCGTGGAGGATTAGGGGCGGGGGCACTTCATCACGTCGTAGACGGGGCAGCCCAGGGCCTCCGACAGTTGCTGGCAGGCTTCGGCTGAGTTGAGCGTATAGCCTTGCGGCGAAGTGGGGTTGAGGCACACCGCTATCAGCCGTGAGCGTTGGAGCATCAGCAGGGTGCCGCCCCTGCGGGTGAATTCGGCATAGGTTTCGGGGGTGATGAAAAGCTTGGTGAAGTCGCGCACGATGAGGACGGTGTCTTTGATTGAGGGTTGTGCGGCAAGGTATTTGAGCAGGCGGTCGCTCACCGCGCCGGCGGCGAAAAAGCTGCAGCCATATTGGAACAGGTTGTCCTCGCCCCGCCCTAGCATAAATACCGAGGCGATGCCGAGGTCGTGTACCTCCTTTTTGCTGTCGATGGCCCAAAGGCCAGAAGGGATGTGTGCCAGCCGTGAGCGCAGGTCGGAGTCTACCTCGGGGAGGTTGATGAGTCGGTAGAGAAATCGGGTGCGGGATATTAATTGCTGCAGGTTGGGCGACACGGCGGCACCAGTGGCGAGAATCATGGCTTCGGTCACGGTGGGGGAGGCGAGGCTGAGGCGCGAGAGTGCGCCGTCGACTACGGTGAGTTGCACCCCTTGCCGTTCAAACTGGCCAATCTGCTTTCTCAGCATACCAGTGGTGGCAGCGCCCGAGAGGAGCACCTTGCCTGGGCAGAGAACGCGAGCCGTCACCAGTCTGCCTAGGGCGGTGCGTTGCTCGCCTACGGCGAGGATGTCGGACACAAGTCGGCGTTGGGCATAATGCCGCTCGGAGGTGATGAACTGCATCCCCTCGTATAGCCTTATTTCGGGCTTTGCGGTGGCATAAACCGAGTCGACCTGTTCGCCGTCGACCCCGATTGAGGTCACGGCCGTCGATACCCCCAACTCATTGAGTCGACCCAAGAGATAGTTGAGGCAGACCGTCTTCCCGGTGTTCTTTTCAAGCCCTACAATCGACAGGCTCCGATAGTTACATATGTTCTCCACAAATGGCATTGCGACTGCAAAGATACGTTTTTTTCCTGATATTCGGTAAACTCAGTCTCCAAATAGGCTTGTCAGGGGCAATAAAAGCGCGCATTGCACGTTATTTATGAAAAAAGAAAGTAAACAAGTAATACGAACAGGCGATGAAGAGGCTACTGATGATAATCATGGCGATGCTTTCTTTAGCCACTGCTGTTAGGGCACAAAGCGTGGTATTTATAGGCGACACGCTGAAAGCTCAGTTCGTCGGACGCACGGTTGAGGAATTCTTTTCCTATTGGGGGAAGAAATATCCGAATTCGTTACCAAAACACACCATCACTTTGGTAACGGATATTGACGCAAAGATGTTGCCTGATACAGTCGCTGGTTTGCCCGTCAAGGTCCTAGCGAACGAAAAGCTGTTGCGCAAACGGAAGAATCGCAGTCTGGCTGAAGAGAGGGTCTACAAAGTGCAGCTGGTTGTGCCAGATTCCAATACGATAATGCTAGATGTGAATTTGGTGATATGGGAGGTCTCGTTTGAGGGAAGAAGGATGAAGATTGAAGCCCATTGCGGTGGTGATATGGGATATATCCCAGACGGACGCTTCGTATATGATGAGAAAGAAAACAGGTGGAAGGTTTCTTTCTACAAGGAACTATTGGGGCAAAGGGCAAAAGAACTCAGTGCCATGCGCCATAGTGGTTTTGAAGCAACGCCTAAGGATGCCCCCATTAGCGATACGATTGCAAAAGGAAAGTTGATAATATATCACTGCAATTCATCTCTGCCTCCCGACACAATAGTAACAAATCAGCGAGGTGAGGAAACAATGTATATCAATCATGGTAGTGAGGTGGATTACCACGATATGCAAGAGATGAAAGTTGAAGGAGTGGAAGTCAAGGTAAAGTATTGAAGGTAAAACTGATGCAGGAGTCAGGATGTGTTAGAATCAATGATAATAAACACAATCAGAGAAGGAACAAAGTGGTAAGGTGGACGGGAAGCTAGTGAGGTTTCAATATTATATGATGGGTTCTATTAATGCGTTCTCAATGTCGCGTCTCTACGAGACGCAGTTCGGTTATATCTTGACTATCACCGCACTGCGCCTTACGGCTATCAAAAGTCCACTGGACTTTTTCTCAGTGTTATTAATGGTCACACCTCCGAGGTGATTTATAGAAGTCCCCATATGCCAATTGAGGTACGATGCATGTCTGGACAACGGATTTAACAAGGGCTGTGAGTGGCTGAATATGCCTGCTTTAGGGTGGTCGGATGAGTGGCAGAAACGGGGATAAAAAAATATTGTTTATATTTTAGTGAGGTTAAGTCCAAATAATTTTGTATATTTGCAGGCAATATTTTTTGTATATATTAACACTTAAAAACTTATATTAAGATGATTACAAAATTAGATGACCTTCTGGAACTCGTAAAGAGCAAGGAAAAGAAGAATTTGGTGGCAGCCTATGCCAACGACTCCCATACCATCGGTGCCGTGAGTGCCGCTGTCGACAAGGGTATTGTCAATGCCACTCTGGTTGGTGATATCGAAACTATCAAGAAGATCTGCGCCGAAGAGGGCATCAATCCCGACAAGTTCGAACTGGTGCAAGAGGCCAACGACAACAAGGCTGGCGCACTTGCTGTGAAGCTCATCAACGAAGGCAAGGGTGATTTCCTGATGAAGGGTCTGCTTTCCACCGACAAGTATATGCGTGCCATCCTAAACAAGGAGACTGGCCTCATGCCTGGTAAGAAGAACGACATGCTGACCCATATGGCCGTCATGGAGGTTCCCGCCTACCATAAGTTGCTTGTCTGCTCCGACATGGCCATCATTCCTGCTCCCGACTTCAAGCAGAAGACCGCCATCATGAACTTCCTTATCCAGGTTTCTAAGAGCCTCCAGAACCCCAAACCCAAGGTGGCTGTCCTCGCCGCTACCGAGCAGGTCTCTATCGGAATGCCCGCTTGTGCCGAAGCCGCATGGCTGGGTATGCAGAGCCTCCGTGGCCAGATTCCTGGTGCCGTGGTTGACGGACCTCTGAGCCTCGACTGCGCCATCGACAAGGAGAGCGCACAGACCAAGAAGCTCACCTCCGAGGTTGCTGGTGATGCCGACTGCCTGCTGTTCCCCAACATCGAGAGTGGTAACATCTTCTACAAGGCCTGCACCAAGTTTGCTCATGCCGAACTCGCATGCATGGTTATGGGTGCACGCGTACCGTGTGTCCTCACCAGCCGTGGCGACAGCGCCAAGACCAAACTCTATAGTATCGCATTGGCTGCCTTGCAGTGCAAATAATCATTATTAATAAAGGGCTCGCCTTCATAATGAGGGCGAGCCCTTTTTCTGTGTTATGGACAAGTATTTTGAAGGATTGAAAGGTGTTGCCATCACCGTGTGTGACAAGGAAGGCAACATATTGGACATGAATACTACTTCGGCCGATGTGAACAGCCATGGGCAGAAGATTATCGGCAACAATCTGTTTGACTGCCATCCCCCACGTGCGGCAGCCATTCTGAAGGATTTGTTGGAGAATGAGAAGCTGAATGCCTACACTATCGAGAAGAAGGGTGTGAAGAAACTTATATACCAAGTGCCGTGGTATGAGAATGGTGAATTTGGCGGATTGATAGAAGTGTCGCTGCCGATTCCATTCGATATGCCTCATTATGTGAGAGGATAATAGGAAGAATAGACAAAATAAGTAGCATTGATGAAACATAGACGATTGGCCACATTGTTGGCTCTGATGATTAGTGCGACCCAGTTGTTTGCCCAAGGTAAGATTACGGGCAGAGTGTATGATAAGAATACAGGAGCAGCGATAGAGTATGCGACTATCGCGGTGCTTAATGCCAAGGACTCGGCCCTTGTGACGGGTACGGTGACTGAGGGCAATGGTACGTTTACGGTCAAAGCCGCCTACGGAAGGTATCTCGTACGAGTATCCTTTATGGGTTATGAGACCCATTTCTATCCCAAGGAGGTAGTGCTCAACGAGAAACAGGCAACCGCCGCTTTGGGCAAGATACAGATAGCTCCGAGTGCCATGATGATGGAAGAAGTGCAGGTGAGGGCAGAGCGGACCTTGGTTGAGTACCAGCTGGACAAGCGAGTGGTGAATGTGGACAAGAATCTTGTTTCGAGCGGTGGCACAGCCACCGATGTGCTGGAGCAGGTGCCGAGCGTGTCGGTCGACAATGATGGCAATGTGTCGTTGCGCGGCTCGTCGAATGTGAAGGTGCTTATCAATGGCCGACCCTATGAGCTGATGGGTAACGACTTGGAGACATTGCTGGAGCAGATCCCTGCCAGTTCGGTAGAGAGCGTGGAGGTGATTACCAACCCTTCGGCCAAGTACGACCCCGAAGGCATGTCGGGCATCATAAATATTAAGTTGAAAGACCGCTCGTCCGAGGCATTGGGCCTTAATGGAGTGGCCAGTGTCAATGTAGGAGGTCCCCTGCCATTTATGGTTCCGGAAGAGTTACCTAGTTTTATTCCTACGGCAATGGGAAATGTTAGCCTGAACTATAAGACCGAGAAGTATAGCCTCTTTATGTCGGCAGATATGGGTCGTAGAGCAAGAGGACACTATGGAGTGACAGATATTGCCCATAGGGTGAATTGGGAAGATTATTCACACGATTCGATTTGGGAATACCATCTTAATCCGGGCATGATGGGGAGTGTGAAAGTGGGTGGAGAATACTATTTTGATGATAAGACCAGCCTGTTGCTTTCATATCAATTACGTGGAGGCAGACGCGAGAGGAATAGTACCATCTTCGGACACGACATATTATATAATGACTCGATGAGTTATGAGCAATATTCGACAGGAGAGAACAGTAATGTGAACCATTCTTTCAATATGTTATTTACCAAGAAGCTGAATCATAAGGATGAGGAATTCACGGCTGATGCCACCTTTAGTATGCGCCATGTGGAGGGAGAAGGTCAACAGTCTCAGACCTACTTTGGCGATGCGTTTTGGGACAACTACTACTTGAGAGAGAGTGAGACCGAGAATAGGCATCAAGCGTTGAATGTAAAACTCAACTGGTTGAGGCCATTCGACAATGGCTGGAAACTGGAGTCGGGATACGAGGGACGTGTGGACTGGCCCGATCAAAATGCCGTTTATCATCGTACTATATACAGCCCGGGTCATGACCTGTACCGTTATCTTGATTCGGTTTCTTCCACCCATTTCAATTATCAACTTCATGTTCATTCTATATATGCCACCTTTGGTGGTAAAATCAATGAAAAACTTTCGCTGCAAGCGGGGCTGAGAGGCGAATATTCTAGCACCTACGGCAAGGATGTTAACCACCCTCAGACTGAACCGGTGGACAAGACATATTGGAAACTATATCCTACACTGCATCTCTCATATAATATCACCGATTTGCAGAGTGTGCAGCTGAGCTATAGTCGCCGTGTGCGCCGTCCACATATGTGGGACTTGAATCCGTATGTAAATGTGATGGAAGGGGCTCACCTGGGATTTGGTAATCCTAATTTGGATCCTGAGTTTACCAATGCATTTGAGTTGAGTTACAATCTGGGGATTGACAAGGTGAACCTGTACACGTGTGCCTATTTCCGCCAGAGTAATAATATGATAACATGGTACGGATTTGTGTGGGATTCCCTTTCGGTGGCACGTTATGCTTGGTGGGAGCCATATAGCAGCCAGTATGACGGTTATTGGGCTTCGGCACCGCAGAATCTGGCCAACAGCTACAATTATGGTTTAGAGTTTATTTTCGACTGGCAGGTTCTCAAATGGTGGAAGGTGAATGTCAGCCTCAATCTCTACAATGAACGTATAGAGGGTACCGAACTGCTGAATAATGATAGTAAGGAGCTATTTCAGGCTGCTGGGAAGTTCAACTCATTTATGACGCTTCCCTACGACCTGACGATTCAGTTGAGTGGCCAATATCGTGCTCCTGGACTGGATTTACAGGCTCGGCTGGAAGGCAACTATTGGGTAGACATGGCTGTTCGTAAAGAGGTGTTGAACAGACGAGGCTCAGTCAACTTAAGAGTGAGCGATGTGTTCTGCACAGGTGGATGGGGCCATTCGACAGATAATGCTGAGCTTTACCGTGTAGTTAAAAACCACCGACTTTCGCCAATGATTACCATTGGTTTTACTTATAAAATCAACAACGGCCTGAAACAAAAAGCCAGTAGAGTGGAAGATGACGAAAGCGGCGACAATGAATATTGAGGTGCGCGACAGCGAAGGGCATCGAGAGGTCTTTGACATAGTCCGCAACCGATATGTGGCTCTGACACCTGAGGAATGGGTGCGTCAGCACGCGATACGCTATCTCCATTATGAGCTAGGCTATCCGTTGGAGTTGATGCAGGTGGAGGGCGCCATTACGCTTAACGGTATGACGCGGCGATGCGACATCGTGGTGTACGATGCCTCGGTGAGGCCTTTTATTATTGTGGAGTGCAAAAGAGAGACTGTAGCGCTGACCCAGAAAGTGCTTGACCAGGCTTGCCGTTACAACCTAGTTTTGCAGGTGCCCTACCTTTGGCTTACGAACGGGGTGCAGCAGATATACTGCAGGGTGGATTCTGAAGCAAAAAGGGTCGTTGGAATAGCAAAATTGCCAGAATGTCATAAAAAAAGTTAAATATCGAGCAAAAGGGGTGACGAATTTGGCATGTTTGTAAGAGTATATAAAAGGATGAGAATTGTAGCCAATGCGAGACGCCGAAAAACAGATGCTAGCCGACCACTATCTGGACCTATACCAGATAGCGTTTTCGATACTCCACAACGAGACGGATGTGGAGGATGCGGTGCAGGAGGCCTTGGTGGTGACAATGACTCAAAAGTTGTGGGGAGATCCATTAAAATATTGTGTGAGGGTGTTGAGAAACATCTGCATGAGGATGAAAACAAGAAACAAGGAAGTGCTGTTGGATACTATGGTTGAGGTTCCAATTCCAGAACCAGACCCCAATAGCAAGAGAGTGCAGCAGCTGATGGATGTGATAGACACATTGCCGAAGAGAATACGAGATATATTATATCTCTATTATGAAAAAGGGTATACCAAGGCAGACATTGCCCGAGAGAAAGGCATCTCGGAGTCGATGGTGAAAAAACTGTTCCAAAGAGGGCAGGATATTTTGAGAGAACAAATGATAGAAATAGATAAAAACGATAAAGATATATTTAAGCCATGAGTAACATAGAAAATCTTCTTCGTCGATACCACGAAGGTGGACTCACGCCTGAAGAGATGGACGAGCTCAACCAGTTGACCCATCGCGACCAGGTGTTTTCCTCTGCCTGTCGGCAGGCTAAGGCTATCCGTCGACGTCAAGTATCGGTAGTGTGCGGAGTGGCAGCCGTGTTGTTGGTGACAGGAGTTGTGTTTCTTGCCCGACCTACGGTAGATGCCGACCTGTCGGATGCACCGATAGTGGCTCAAACAGAAGTCCCCAAGCCGACAGAACCAATCATTGAGATGCCATCGGACAATGCATTGCCGAAGACACCCACGACAGAAGTGTCATCTTCGCAGAACACTCAACACGATACTGCCGTATTGCTTCCCAAGCCTAGTCTGATCACTCCTCAAGCGGTTGAGCAACCGGCAAGCGTGGAGACTATAGTTGAGCATCAGCAGCCCACCATTGTGACTGACGACCCCATTGTGGCCTGCAACACCCAGTGCTCGCCCGATTCAGTAATCAACGACATCTGGAAGTTCCTACGTACTTGAGAAAACACGATTGACGCGCTATGAAAAGGCTAGTCTTCTTTATGCTGATAGTATGTGCCACGAGCCTAATGGCACAAACTGATTTGTACAACCGCTACTCGGGTCGTACCGATGTGCGGGTGGCTAGTGTTACCAACTTCACACTCGATACGGGCATCACGGCCGATGTGACGCTGCTAGAGGCAATCGACGACCAAAGCTGGCAGTGGCTATGCTCCACATTCGGACTTGCCACCCCTACTAAGGAGCAAGAACAGCAGATGGAGGCAGGTTGGGACGTGACAATGTTCACCCAGCGCAGCCGTCAGGACCCCACTAAGCCTGCGCCAGTGATAAACGAACATATAGACCAAGGCAATTCCTGTTACTTAGGGGTCTCATATCTCACTCGTACAGTATATATCTTCTGTTGTAGCACCGAAAAACAATCCGACGTAGTAATAGCCTATCTGATACGTAAGATGAACAGTGCGAGGAATCAATAGTCCACTCTAACATGTCCCTTCGCCGATGCATAGTTGTGCTGCTGATGTTGCTGGCGTTCATGCCAGCGAGGGCGCAAACAATGTATGGCTACGATTTTACCACCGGGGTGGACAGTTCCATGTGGATTACGCTGACCAATCCCGACACTCTCAGAACATACGAACAAACTCTTGTCGATTATTCTCCTTTTGTGGAATTGGATTTTCCATTCGGTTTTTTGGGAACAGAAATACACTCTATTAGTGCGCACAGTTTTGGGTGTTTGATATGTAATAGAGCTGAAAACGCATCTCCATATGGTGTCAGTTCTTGGGCTTACGCCAGGCGAGCCCCTCTCATTAGTATATTTGGTTGTGCTTCCCTAAGTTATTACTACATTTTTTACTCCAGTATGGCAGTATGCCAGACGGTAGGCAGTCCGGGCAACAGGACGTTCGTATGCGAATTCTCGATAAAATCACCTTCCAGTTCATTGGAGGTGTGTCGTTATCAATTACAGCTTGAAGAAGGCACATGTGCCTTACGTATGGTATATCGCCATAATATAGGGTCTTTAACTCCCGCCGGTCAGATTGGTTTCACAGGGACGGATAACAGGTTTATCATGGTCGATCCAGCAACACACACTATATCGACAACTTTGTCTGGTCCAATTCATTCTTGGCCAGGGGATTATCGTTATTATCAGTTTGTCCCTAATTGTGCTAATCTGCCTAGGATTAATATAAGCAACGTGGAACAGACTTCGGCAAGGGTATCATGGCCTCGGATGAGGAGTGACAGCAGATATCTTGTCAGGTATGGCTATGCCGACAGCGGTTACGTCGAACAGTCTACTCCAGACACTGTAATATACTTGCAGGGGTTGCGACCAAAAACAAAGTGTGAGGTGCAGGTTCGTGTGGTCTGTAGTAATGGGGATACCAGTGAGGCTGTCTCAACATTTTTTTGGACACTTATCCCCAGCTGTAGCAATATTCCGTTCACAAGTTTATGGGATAATCATGTGAAATGTCGTACAGGCAGATTCACCGATCCGTCTATTATGGTAGAAATAGTTGATGATGGATATGCTTCTATCAATTCTCGCCATACGGTACATTATGATACGTCGGAGCGCGACCCGCGAACAGGCAATTTGTTGCGTACTATTCCTGTCGGACATTGTTCTTCGGTGCGTTTGGGCAATTGGATGAATGGAAGTGAACAGGAGGATATCACCTATTCGATAGTGGTGGATACTAACCAGTATGACCTTTTGATATTAAGGTATGCTATTGTAGTGCAGAACCCTAATCATAATGCACAGGACCAGCCGCATGTAATATTCTCTATTTGTGATTCGAATGACATCGTGATTGATTCGTGCTATTATGCCAATTTTGTATCGGGCGATTTGTCAGACTGGAATAATATGGCAGGTGGGTTGTGGCGTGACTGGTCGGCCTTTGGTGTGGATCTGAGCAACCTACATGGGCAGCGTGTAAAGGTATCGATATCAAATTATGATTGTGCTTATGGTGGCCATTATGGCTACACCTATTTTACATTGGAGGGGGCAATGAAACGGCTGCAGGCGACGAACTGTGGCTCCGTTTTAGAGAATACTTTTCACGCACCACAGGGCTTCAACTATCGTTGGTATAATACATCTAATCCTTACGTAACGCTCTCGACTACCGATTCGTTGCATGTGACCTCGGCGGGCAATTATAGTTGTTATGCCACATATCAGCTACAAGGACGAGATTGTGGTTTTGTGATGTCGACTCGGTCGGGTCCACGTTATCCAGTAGCGCAATTCACCATTTCGATGATTGACGGCTGTTCGGCTGTTCGGCGTTTTATAAATCAAAGCGTGGTGGCGACCGATGCGGAACATACTAATCTGACTAACGAGCCTTGCGAGAAGTATTTGTGGCGTTTTAGTGATGGAACGGTGGATTCATCAACCAGTATCACACGCACATTTAGGAATGGTACCTATTCAGTCACCTTGTTGGCTATGTTGGCTGATGGGACCTGTGTAGACTCGGTTACTCAGACCTTTACGGTAAATATTCCAATAGATACACTCAACATTACTCTTTGTCCGGGTTTTTATTACCAGTTTGGCGATGAATTGTTTACAGATACGGGCAAATATGTGTGTGTCGCAAATTGTATGGAAAATGTAATCTTCTTTAGATGGCACACGCTTTCGTCACAGACTTATCTGATTGACACTATCTGCAGTGGCGACACATTGTTTTATAATATGCTAATCGCTACTGAAAGTGGATATTATAGACAGATGTTTCACGACCATAATGGGTGTGATTCGTTGGTGTACCTAGATTTGACATGTCTTCCTACTTACAGGCAGGTGATTTCCGATACGTTGCCCGCTGATGCGTATTACTCCATTGATGATACTGCTTTCAGAGCGCCTGGAAGCTATAGACTGTCGTATTCAAGCCAATATGGATGCGATAGCCTGATTGATATCTACCTCAGTTGCACCAAAGCGGTTGATACAACGGTATGTGAGGCTGACCTTCCTCTTATGTGGGGTGGACGGATGTATTCGGGGGCAGGTACGCACAGGACGTCGTATCGAACCCAATCGGGCAATGACAGCATTGTGACATATACCATGTATGTACAAGAGAGGGTAGTACCTCAGATGGAGATAGATCAGGATTGTGATAGTGGGAGCTACTTCATCGTGCGGGTGGAGGGTGACTATCACTTTGAATGGGAGTCGGAGTTTGGGGATGGTAGTGTGGAAGAGGTGGTGGCGGATAGTCTCTATTATCTCCATCCGCAACAGCCCACACGCTATTATCTTTATGCTTCCCATAGGGATGGACTTCCATGTACGGTAGTGGAAAGCATCGATTTGGACCCCGCCGACTTGGTCAGCGTGAATGTGGACTTCTCTATGACTCCAGAAGTTATAACCTCGGAGACATTTTCGCTGGTACTATTGGATCAGAGCCAGAATATTCAGAGAAGAGAGTGGTATGTAGACTCGGTACTTCAGATGGAGACTGTAGCACAGTTGCCCTTGGCTATTCCGATGGATGTAGACACGCTTGAACTATGCTTGGTTGGCTATCGCACGTTTTGTTTTCAGAAAGTATGCAAGTACGTCCCTATCCATAGGCATTCACTTTACTTCCCCAATGTATTCACCCCCGATGGGGATATCAACAACCGCTTCACCGCCATCGGTGTGGGCATTGCCGAGTTCGAGATGTGGATATACGACCGTCGTGGTGCTCTGATGTTCCATACCACCGATATGCAGCAAGGTTGGGACGGCACAAGCAAAGGCATCAAATGCCGCCAAGAGGCGTATGCCTACACCTGCCGCTATCGCCTCAAGCAGGAACAAGGCTATCAAACCCACACGGGCACCGTCCTATTGCTGCGGTAGGTGCGTCGCACAATATTTCGCCTAACTTTCCGTTATAGAGAAAAATCAATGCAGATGAAGAAGTGGGTAGTTCTATTTCTAATGTTGTGCGTCGCAGAGACATTTGTCTTTGCACAGGTCGACACGACCGATGACCCGCTCATATTTACCCCTGTAGATGTTGACGCGGAATTCGGTTCATCTTCATAACCCTGTGTATACAATACGGAAAAGATTATTATCTTTG
>CAMYZD010000028.1 GCA_947303735.1 uncultured Bacteroidales bacterium
TTGAAGCTGACATATATCCAACGTCCGCGCACGTCGACACCCTCGGGTTCGAGACCTATGGGGTTGAGGTCGATGGTGCGCACTTCGGCACCAGTGGCAAGGTCGATAACATGGAGATAATAGGCTCCCGCCTGATCTCCATCAGGAAGATATGCAAAGCCATTCTTCACCTTGCTCCCTTGAGCCACTTTGACACTATGCACCTCGATGGTCCTCAGCACATCGGCATCGGTTAGAACAACGAGGGAATCGGATTCTGTAGCGGAAGGGAGGTGAAACTGCTTCAGGTACAAGGTGCCACCCCGTTTACCTCCATAAGCATATAGGAAGCCCTCCTCGGCATCGACACACCAATCTTGTGCCACCGGAAAACAGGGGCTATCAAACAGAATACGTTGCACGGTGACAGAGCCTTCGGGCAACAACCGAGTGACGTGGCAGGCTTTGTCGCCATAGCAACTGGAGACATAGAGGAGGGGGAAGGGGTCGTGGGGTTTGTAGCGACGGCTGCCGAACGAGGCATTGTTGCAGTGGGTGGTATTGTCGTTCAGTTGGTAGGAAAAGAGGCAGGCATGTTTGCACATGTCCAACACGAGGCACTGCCCACCATCACGGAGCGCAATAGCATAATGACGATGGACAGCCAATCCCTGCAATGAGCCGCGAAGAGATATTTCCTCTCCTACCCAACCAGAGAGATGCGACATGACAGGGTGTTGTCCCATGGCCACTGACGGAAACAGCCATAAGGCAAAAATGACAAGCATCCTCGCCCAAGTGGGAAAGAAAAAACAATAGCCAGCAGGGCGAGTCGGCTGACTATTGTGGTATGTGAGACACAAAAACAAAGATTCAGAAAGGTCTAAAAGGTGTAATTGAATCCCACCCGCACCCAATTCCGGCCAGTGGGGCTAAGGCTGTTGGCCCCACTGACACCGAAGCCAAGATCGGTGGTAGTAGTAGTAATGGTGGTGGTGGTGCGGCTAGCAAGAGTAGGAGTGCCCGACGTGAAGATATATTCATCCAAGATGTCGGTATTGATATAGGTGGTCTTATCGAAGGTGAAAGCCAGCACATCGAAATAAAGGTCGATGTTGCAATGGGGGGTCAGCTGCCATGTGAGGCCTGGAGTTATCTTGGCTCCGATAGAGCTAGCGGAGTCGAGAATGTGATAGGTGGTATCAATCGTGTTGTGCATCTCATAGCAGTACCAATCAATGAAATCGTGACGAATGGGCTGGAATGTGTGAGTATAGTAACCTGAGAGCTCAAGGAAGAAAGCGGCATCGCCAAGTTGAATCACCTCGTAACGCAGATAAGGGGAGATGGTGAAAGAGGAGCGGCGCTGAAGGTACCAGCCCTCATAGTTTGTGTTGGGAGCCGTAGGGCTGAGAGGATTCAGGTGGTCGGGGACAATATGATTGGTATTGAACTGGCTTGGAGAGAGACTGCAACGGTCGTGAGTCCACGCAAAGCTAGCTGCAAGACCGACCTGAAGGCGACCCATCTGGTAGCCAAATTTGAAGCCGAGGGAGAGGTAGAGGGGCTTGTCGTGAGTAAGGGTATCGTAAGGAACCACATAAGTGGTGTCCATACCCGTCTCGCGGCTTACTCCCACAAAGGTGGCATCTGGAGTGGTGCTGCCGAAGGCATAGGAGCCTCCCAGCATCCCACTAACCACAAACTGCGCATTGGCGGTCGCGGCAAGGGCAATCAGTGCGAGGGTGACAAATACTCTTTTCATAGTCGGAAGGCTTAAAAGGTGAAGTTAAAACCGACACGGACCCAGTTGTTTCTACCCAACTCGGTAAGGAGAGGAGTACCTGTAAGGCCACCGCCCAACTGGGTATCCTCGGTGGTGACGATGTTGGTAATCACATTGGTCTCCAACTGAACGCCATTGATAAGGCGGTATTGATACTCGTTGTCCATACGGACGGTCTTGGTGTTGCTATATGCCAAAGAGAGGAAATCGAGGTAGAGGTCGATACCGAAATGGTTGCTGAGTTGCCAGCTGAGACCGGGCACCACATTGATGCCATAGCTAGTGGTGACCAGCGGACGGGCAAAGGTGGAGTCGAGCGTCAGATTGAAGTTAACAATAGGGTTGACATTCACCTCCGTGGCATGGATCACAGGGCTGTTGGAACGGGAGTAGAAGAGGTCGACCTCGGCAAAGATAGAGACGTCGCCTGCCTGAATGATATCATAACGGAAATAGGGCGCAACCATGAAAGAGGAGCCCTTGGTGCTCATACCGCCGGTGGTGAGCACAGAGGCGATACCATAGTTGACACCATTGTAGACACCCACGATAGGAATGATGGTGGGATCTAGGGTTTGATTGTCGATGGTATACATGCTATAGCTGGCAGCGACACCGGCTTGGGCTTTGCCAAATTTATAGCCAATTTTCAGTCCACCGGTGAAATTGGTATACTTCTCCATAGGAATATCAACATTGGAGGAAGAGTCAACCACAATGGTAATATGCCTATAGTTGTTGACGGTTCCGGAAGTCATGCTTCCGCCGATATTGGCACTGATGACAAGCTGGGCGTTGGCTGCAAAAGCAAAGACTGCCAGAGTTAATGTAAGAACTATCTTTTTCATTTATAATTTTATATTGTTTTCAGAATAAAAGAATTCGCATATCCAAGACTAGGGTAAGAGACCTAGTTTTGAACATGCAAAAATACAACTTTTTTTTTAAATACAAAGAAACTAATTCCTTATTGTCATTTTTTATGAACCAAGATAGTCCCCAAGTGAACAGAAGTCGTATGTCGGGAAGCACTTTTTTCTATGATTTGCCACCCTCCATCCTTTCATTTATTACCACATATTACCACAGCACTAACAATAAGAATGGCCGCACCAAGAAGGGTACGGCCATTTCTTAGTGATCTGTGTTCAGTGACCTGTTCACCGGACTATCAGTTTGCGTACGCTGTTGACGTTGTCGCCCACGATATGTACAAAGTAGGCACCCTCGCTGAGACCAGCGACATCCAGCGCCTTCTCGCAGTCGGCAGCACAGGAGAGTGTCTCTTTGGAGACGACACGGCCGTTCATGTCGACAACGGAGATGGTAATCTTGCCCTCGACGCCCGACACTGTGATAGTGGTAGCATGGGTGGCGGGGTTGGGATGGATGGTGCACTGGAAGTGGGCATCCACGTCGTCTATGCCTGTGGCCTCGCCAGTAGTGATGACCAGTTCTCCACCAGACCAATCGCTCTCCCAGCCGGCACCACAGAGTGAACGGACACGGAAAGCATAGTTGAAGTTGGGCACGAGGTTGCGCACAGTGAAGACGGTGTCGGGGCTAATGACAGAGCCCAGTATCTCGGTTTCGAGATAGCCTTGACGGCCGTATTGGATTTCCCAGAAACCAGCGTTGTTGATACCTGGAGCCCAGTGTAGGCGGACGGCGTTACCGAGTGCCTCACCTCTCAGACCTGCCACAGGTCCACAAATGGGCGTAGTAAACTCTATTGTCTCACTATAATCGCCCAATGTTTGGTGGTTGGGGCCACAGAGGGTACGGACAGCTACAGCATACCGATTGCCAGGCTGCAGACCACGGACGGAAATAGAAGGTTCGCCAGAACGATACATTTGGTCGTACTCGTTGCCCCACACATGGATTTCCCACAAGTTGTCGGTGACAGGCGACGACCAAGTGATGGTGGCGCGGGCATTGGAGACGTCTGAGACCTGAAGGTCAGTAGGTATAGAGCAGATGGGATCGGTAGTAACGGTGGCAAAAGTCCAGTTGGAGAAACCTAGCGAGTCGACGGTGCAATTCTGGCGCACACGGAGCTGATAGGTAGTAGAGTGGTTGAGGTCGGCAAAGGTATAGCTGAAGCCCGTAACAGCCACCGGCTCTGACCACTCAGAGGTGGAGGCATCGCGATAAGAGACTTCAGCCTCAGGACTATCGGCAGTCCAAGTGAGAGTGGCTTGGGAGGTGGTGACAGCCGTAGAGGTAATCTCGGGCGCATAGCAATAGGGTGCGCAAGAGAGGAAGGCATAGTTGGGAGCCACCGTATCAGAAACGATGTAGTAAAGTGGTTGCAGATTAACACTTATTGGATTAATCGGGCTGTAGTCGTAGACAGTACGGTTCTTAACGCAGTTGGTCACATGTCCGGCAAAACGGGAGAGCTCGTTATAGTTGGTAGTTGAACCCGAGCGGTTGATTGCTACAATCAAATTGCTGTGGCCATCGTAGACGTAAGTGGTGTCGAGACGGAAGTATTGCCATCCGAGCGAGTTGAAATTGAGGCTGCCTTGGTATACCAACACAAAGCTGGTATCGTATTTGAAAGAGGTGAGGACCGTATCGGTGGTGGTACCGAAATACACTTGGCAGTCGCCAAACGAGTTGCGAGTGTTGATATTAGTGGGGTTAAAGCCAAAGGCGATGATGTCGGTTAGGCCAGCCAATTGGGCGCTGTCGACCAACACCTCGGAGTAGGTGTAGCTGTAGTAGGTGTTGGCAGGAGCATTGTTCGACATCGCGGGGACAAAGTCGGCGGGGTCGTAGCTATAGTGGTTTTCGGAGATGACGCAGGCATCAGTGATGAAAAATGCCGACTCACTCCAAAGGCTGTGGTCAGTGCGAGAGCAGTCGCCCTTGATGCGTATCTCATAGTTGGTCAGATTAAGCAGGCCTGTGAGTACGATGCTGGGAGCATTGGTTGTGAGCGAACGCCACGACCAGCTGCCAGACACACGATAGTTGACCGTGTAAGATGCACTGTTGCCTGTCCAGCTGACCACGGCCGACTCTTCGGTGACATTGGTGACCGCCAAGTTGGAGGGACGGTCGCAAGAAGGGGCAACATGGACACTGAGGTCGTCAATCTTGATGCCATAGCCTGTCCGACAATTACCCTTGAGGGCGATCTGATAGTTGGGGCAATGGGCCGAGTTGGGCAAGCTGACAAAATGCTGAGTCCACGAGGTCAATTCAGTTGTGAAGCTATCTAGTAATGTCCACTGGGCAGTGTCGCTGGTGCGATAGAGCACCCGCAGCTCGTCCTGTCCTCCTCCGTTGGACACCTGCGCATGCCAGAAGGTTAGTTCGGCATCGCGACTAAGGTTGGTGCAATTGAAATTGGGGAGAAGGAGGGTCGTCTCACCCTGTCGGCTAGAGTTGTACAACTGACCGACATGCCCACCGCTATATGCTCCAGTGGGATTGCTGGATGTAGTGGAATACTCCCAGTCAATGCTTCCGAGCATACGTTCCTGTGCCATGCAGTTGTCTAAACCGCTTTCAAAATCGGTATAATATTCAGTAGTATCGTCAATTGCAATGGGGTTGCAGCGGGTAGCGAAGGCTGGGAATTCGACCCATTCGCTACCAAAGCCTCCACAGTTGGTACGCACCCAGGCATGATAACCTGTTGCCGGCGTGAGACCTGACAGAAGCACCGAAGTGGCAGTGGTTTGAATGGTGTCGGTTGCAGCACCAATACTGTCTGCCATACCATAGAGGATTGTGTAGCTGCCCGCATTGGTCGTATCGGTAAATGTCAAGGTGACAGTATTGATTGTAGCATTACGGGCTGAGGGGTTGAGTACTTTCTTACATGGATTGATATATTTGACCCTGATATCGTCCACGTTGAACCCATAGCCCACATGGGGGTCGGTGCGTAGGGCAATGAAATGACCATTGCCGTTGTAGTGGTCTAAATCAAACTCAAAGAACTGCCATTCGTAGTCCATACCCGAGAACCGAGCAGTGTCGAGCAGAACGAAGCTGCTGTTGTCAGTCGGGTCAGTCATCGCACCAATCTGCAGTTGATAGTCGTCGTAAGCGGTGTAAGTTCCCATCATATAGAACGAGATGGTCAACGTGTCGACGGGGGCTCCCATCTCGGGCAGCACCAACATGCTATAGTAGTAATCGGAGCTGGTTGCAAAGTACATGGAGCTAGAGCTATTATGTCCGGTATAATTATCGATATAGGGATAGTAATAGGTGGAGTAGGTGGAGGAATAGGTGGTGTAGCGATACCAGCACTGCTGGAGGTCGTTGTCGTAAGAGGAGCCACTGAAATGCTCGAAATTTTCATAGAAGGGGATTGCATGGACAGGAGCACAACGGGTAGTGGCAATTGCAAGAGCCGAAGCAATAGTGTCGCCACAGAGGCTGGTGACTCGGAAACGATAGGTAGTGGCAGGCAGCAGACCCGACACCACTGCTGTGTCGAAATAAGTATCGTAGGTGTGTACCTGCCAGTTGGTATCGCCTTCTTCCCTATATTCCACACTCCAGTTGGACTCATATAGACCCGGCACCCAAGAGAGGGTGACACTTCCAGAGTCCACTTGGGTAACGGTGACGCTTGGAGGCACGCAACTGGCGTCGCCACACGGAGTAAGGAAGGTGATATTGCTACGCATATTGAGCACATCGGTATTATAATAGTATAGGGAAGAGAGGCAGAGTGAGTCAGAAGGATCCAATGGAGAACTGTAGTCGTACCCCATAAGTGACTTAGCCGATGGAGTGTTATGAACCAGTCCGTAGATTGACGAAGCATAGGTACCAGTGTTGTCGACAAAAGTCAGCACAATGTTGCCATTGCCATTATAGGCGAAGGGATTGGCGAAAGGTATCTCATTCCATCCATCAACGATAGTGACAGTGCCCGAGAACTTTCTGTGGCTAAGAGGCTGGGCTATATAGTCGGACAACGAATTGTAGGAAGAACGGTAGGTCGTATCAATGTATACGTCGATGTCACGTGAAAGACCTATAGCAGAGTTGGTATAGAACTTGATGCCAAAGATGGTGTCGAATCCAGCCACCTCAGCAGAGTCGAAGATTTGCTGCGACAGACCATGATAGTAGGTGTAATATGGCAGACGATAGTCGGTCATCGTGGAGGCGGGGTCGCCAACCAGCATCTCACCACCCGAGAGACACTTGGTGCGGAAACTGATACTGACATTATTAGAAGTGTCACCATTGTCGCAACTGGTCTGAACTATGACAATATAGTTAGTCATCTGTTCTAGGCCTGTGAGGGTGAAACTGCGGACAGAATCAGGAGCTGTGAAGTTCAGCTCGTTTTCACCAGCGGTATCGATCACTCGGATATTAAAATAATCGGGAGTGGTATAGTTGCCATAGTTCCATCTCACCATAGCCGAATTACCCGTGATGTTAGAAATCGCGACATCATAGACATCGGTACAAGTGGGTAATGGACTGCAATAGGTAGTGAGCAGGAAGCCATCTACATTGTTATAGGAGGTACTGAGGTCAAGAGTCAGAGGACCGCCCGACGAGATAACATTGACATTGTTTACCGTCCCTGTCAACGATGCCAGCAGGCGGCCATATATGCCAACTCCTTCATAGATGTCGAGAGTGGCATTGTCAAGCACCACATTACCCATCAAGCCAACAGTCATCGTGCTGTCGCTAGGATAGACAACAAGTGTGCTGTAAATATAGGTAGGCATTTCGCCTGCCACTCCGCCTGGGTCGGCGATGGAGGTACCACAGGCATAGATAGTATCAGTGCCCGACATATGCATATCGTACACATTGGGGCGTGCGGTGACTGGCAACGACCAATAGCCATGCTCTGTGCCACATACCGAACGCACGTAGAAGTCATAGGTCATATTGTCGGAAAGGCCCGTCAAAGTGGCGGGATTGGTGCTAACCGGCACACGCACCGTGTCGAAATCGGGGTCGAATCCCACCGGACCGTACGCAATTTCCCAAGCAGTGGATGTGGCGTCCGACCAAGTAAAAGTAATCTGGCCAGGAGCTGTAGCCACCACTCTCAACGAGTCAACGTTAGGACAACTGGAGCGATGGCGGATGGTGATGTCGTCGATATGGGAATAAGAGTAGTTGAGGTTGCCAGCAACCCGAAGCGCCACATAGATTGAGTCGGTGATGGTCAGCCCTCCAAAATCGGCAGTATATCTTTGCCAATCATCAGTCAAGGCAAACGAGGAAACCTGATGGAATACAGCGGTGGCTGAATCGTCGGTAGTGGTATAACCTACTGCAACTGCTCCACCATTTCCATATCCCCAGAAGACCACCTCTACCTGGTTGGCTGGCAGAAACACTCGGGGAGAAATAATCGAGTTGGGACCATAATCGCTACTACACTCTAAGTGATAAGAACCTCCGTGTGAGTTATATCCGTATATTTCTGGATAATAATACAAATACCCATAACTATTATAGACGGAATGCTCCCATAGGGTCCAACAAGCAGGCATGTTACCATTGTTCTCAAAGCCTTCGGAGAAGGGAACAACCATGTCGCCACACTGAGTTGTGAATATCAACTCTGCTGCAGCGCTGGTGTCGTCCAGTCCACAGATGGTCTTCACAAAGAAATGGTAACGGGTATTCGGATTCAGTTCTGACAGTTGAACTGTCGTATCGGCAGTATACGTCCAGTTGCTCAGCGGATAGGAGGCTGTGGTATACTGATACAGCCAGCCCGTAGCCTCATCGTTACCGTTCCAACTGAGATAGGCACTGTCGGAGGTAGTACCATCCGTCTGAGGTATAGGCGACAGGCAGGTAGGGCAGGCTATTGTATTGCAGAAGGTGCCCGACGAAAGCATCGAACCATCAGTACAAGTGTACAGCACTACTCCGAGCGAGTCTACAATTGTGAATGAACACTCAGAATTATATGAGCCTGGAGTCCAAGAGAAACTGATATAGCCTGCACATGCAGGAATTGTCTGAGTAGTGTTCGACCCCGACACGGTGAACGAGCCACGATAGACGGTGTCCTGCCAGATTGCGATACTGGCACCATTCCAACCATCTCCATAGCTATCCTGACCAGTGATTGTAATACTACAGCTCTCCTGACCTGGGTCACATTGGGCCCATGCAGTTGCCGATATCATTAATAACACTAATAATAAGGAGAATATTCGTTTCATAACTAATAGTCTTTTTGAAGTGATTACCTGTTATTCTATTTTACAACCACTGCTTTTGTCACAATACCTTCGGCCGTAGCAACACGCAGGTAGTAGAGACCTGAGGCGAAGGCCTCGGTATTGATGGCCATGTCACCTGTCCGCTCTTGGGCAGCATAGAGCTTTTGACCTTGGGTATTGTACAGTTCCACGCTGAACACTCCTGCGGCAGCCACATGCAGTTCGCCGTCCACAGGGTTGGGATATACCTTCACCGGCGAGTCCTCCACCACTCCTATTCCCAGCGGAGGATTGGTAATGGTAACTGTCACCGTAGCGGTGTCCACACCACAGCCAAAACCGTCGGTGGCAACAACGTGATAGACCGAGCTCTCCGAGATGAATGCAGCTGTAGTCTGTGCGGTCGGGTCAGCCAGATTGTCCTCCGGAATCCACTGGAAAGTATATGGGGGTTTGCCGCTTATCACACTCACGCCTACTTCGGTACAGAGATAGTCGGCAGTGATGGCGGTGTCTCTCAGACGCATCTCGGCACTGGCAACCATCACAAAGTGCATGGTATCATACACCTTCAGTTCTGGGTACTCCGGACAGACGCTAGTCTCAAAGAAAAGGTCGATATATTTGGGTACAGAGAGGTCGGCCCCACGTACACCCGTCAGCTCCAAGTAATGAAGTTGGTCGCGAGAAATATAGAAGCTCTGCGTTCCGTCCAACACCAAACCCGAGTCGCTCACACAAGTAAAGTCACGTCCATAAACAGCATTTCCGCCATAAGATACACGTACCAAACCATCTACATAAGCCGAGTTGCTCATGTCAAGAGGCACCCGAGTGGGGCAACCCTGACGCACGGTGTCGAACCCTTCCTGTTCAAATCCCAACTGGGTCGTGGGGCTGTTGAAACTGCCGTACTCCAGAAACACGCCCGAGTCATAGCTATTATCGCCCACATTGCACACCGAAAGATGCATGTGGTATAAAGCACAGGGTACAATACTAGCCGAGGCCTGCAACTTCATGGTATAGCCGTCGTACTGCACACCGGCCGTGTCGTTGGAATTGGGAATATAATAGCTAGAGTAATCGTAGTAGCAGCCTGAGCCCGAACCGCCAGATGCGCCTGGTACACCAGGATTCACCGAGTTGATAGCCACCGCAATACCGTTAGGTGTACTGTCTGTCACTGTCTCGGGAATAATAGCTACATTCCATGTGCGTTCCTCCATAGTCTCAGGGTCGGGACCCGTGATGAAGAAGGCAAACACGTCGTTGAAGTTCGAGCAGACAAACTCGGGGTATTCTTCAGAGGCAAACGTGTACATGAACGAAATGAAGTTGGTCAGACCGACAAAGTCAAAGTCCAACGTAGCACACCCGTTCACAGTGTTGGTCGCCAACAATTGCATCTGAGGGTCGGAATAAAAACCGTCCACTGGCGCAGAGGCTCCACCAAGAGTGTTGGGCCCTGGTGCGACTGTGATTTCACCCGTGGTCATCACAATACCAGAATCCATCGTAAAGTCTGTAAACCCATTGGCATGGAAGACGCCAATTTGGTTGGTGCTGATATTGGCCGAACTGTTGCTAAACCTAGCATTGAACAGATAGACTCCCTTTCCGGCCAAGGCCGTATTGACAAAGGTGTTGGGATTTTGACCCATTGCCGTTGTCACCGAGATGTTTTGTGCCCATATCTGAGACATGCAGCACATCAATGCAACAATAATTAGTAGTTTTTTCTGCATAAGTGCATATGGTAGGTTCTCTTTTATACATTGACTATTCAGTAGTTAGAACCCATTATCCTCCCGAATAGTCTCTTTACATTCTTCTTTTTTGTTTTGCAAAAATACGCCTTTTTTCACAAATAAAAACACATACCTCCAATACAATTTGTACCGAAGTGATTCTCAATGTTTCATTAGTGTATTAATTGATTATTTCACCTGAGGGGGCTCCTCGTCACCAATGGGGTCGCTGCCCCACACTGAGTTCATCGCGGCGATACACTCCTGGCGTGTAATATCGTTGAGCCGTTCCAAATGCCTCTGATAGAACACGCAACGAGTCATACCTATCTGTTTGCACACCACATCGGAGGCAAATGCCTCGCAGGTAGGTGCTCCACACATGCCACAATCCACTCGCGGCAAGTACTGCTTCAGCTTGTTGATTTTCTCCAACTTTTTGTATGCCTTCGACAAATCCTTGTCCAACGTCAGCATCGAGCGCGCCTGCACTGGTTCCACGTAGGCGTTTTCTTCCAGATAGTCTTTGTATACTTCCATCTCTCTGGCACGAGCCACCTCACCGTTGCGCTCTCGCTCTGCTGCCTTACGTGCTCGGGCATACATCCGCTCGCCACACAGGAAACGGTTCTCGCTCGACAGCAGCGCCCCTGCACAACTCTGGTCACACGCCCGCAACTCGAGAAACTCCACACCTTCCACCTCGTCGTTCTCCAGCTTGTCCAAAAAGTCCATAACATTCTCAATGCCGTCGATGGCGTAGGAGCGTTTTGCCAAACAGATGCGCCGCTCGCCGTTGGTCAGCGTCGACAAGATGGCATCTGCCGACAACTGGGGAGTCTGCAACGCCTTATACTCATACCCTTTGCCCTGCTCCTTAATCTTGCGGTACACTTTGTTGAACAACGCATCCATATTGATAACACCGTCGATAAGTGACCTTTTCTCACCCACCGGAGCCTTCACCGCCGCTATCTTGGCGGCACAAGGGGTCACATAAAACACCCCAATCTCCTCGCGCGGCACCTGCCGTTGCTCCGTGAGTAACTTTATCACATACATTGCCGATATATCCAAGGGTGCCTTAGCAGGAATGATGTTGCCTACCAGCGAGGGATACTTAATCTGTATCAATCTCACAATGGCGGGACAGAAACTGGATATCAGCGGCTCGTCATCCACATGCTCGCGGGCATATTTATGTTTCACATCCTTATATATATCTGCCGCCGACTCTACCTCAAACACATGTTTAAAGCCCAAATCCTTCAATGCGGCATAGATACGCGACACACGAATATCGTCGGGAAACTGTCCTAGAAACACCGCCGGCAGCAACGCCACCGAATGCGGAAACTCGTGCACCTGCTTAAAATCGTCCTGCTTAATATAGATTGCACCCACAGGGCAGGCCGCATGGCACTTGCCGCAGTCGATGCAGCGGTCCTCCATGATGGAAGCCTTACCATTTCCTATTCTGATAGCCTCCGTAGGGCATATCTTCATGCAGCGCGAACAACCAATGCAACTGCCTTCATCTATTTCCAGGGCGTGATAAAACATCTTAATAAATTGAGAATTGAAAAGTGAAAAGTGAAAATTATATTACGATTCCTTTAATTTTTTAATAATACTGACCAAAAGGACTACCAACTCACTACAATCCTTCTCAAGTGATTCATACATCACATCATCAATATATCCTGAGGCATGAATAATATCAAGCCAGTATTCAGTTTCATCAGCTTCTTTTAAAGCCACATTTAATTTACTCAGAAAATCAAGTCTTGATTGAGCATTACGGCTTTCTCTCGTATTGGCGCCAATACTTGTCCCACAACGCAACAACTGTTTGGAAAGAACCCATTCTTTTTGCTGCTCTGTGAGATATTTATAGCATTTGACTATTCGTATAGCGAAGTCTCTGCTTTTGTCTTGAATTGCGCCAGCCATAATTCTCAATCTTCAATTCTCAATTTTCAATTAAACATGACTTCCATCTCCACCGTAGTGCCTACTCCCACCTCGGAAGTCACATTCAGCCGATCCACATTCTTCTGCATATTAGGCAGACCCATGCCAGCGCCAAAACCCATGTCGCGTACCTCGGGTCGGGCGGTTGAGTAGCCCTCCTGCATTGCCTGTGCTATATCAGGAATGCCCGGCCCCTTGTCTGCAACCACCATCTGTATTCTGTCAGCTTCGATGTCCACAAGCACCTTGCCTCCATAGGCATGGGCTATGGCGTTCACCTCAGCCTCGTACAGCGCCACCACCACACGTTTGATCACCTGTGGATTGACCCCTAGCTGCTTAAGAGTCTTCTTCACCGAACTCGATGCCGTGCCGGCATTCACAAAATCACCTTCTACTACTGTATATTCTTGATGCATACTTCTTGAATTGAATAAAAATTTGATTAATACAGAGGCTCTACCCCAGCATCGAACAACAATCCGCAGGTTTTGAACATCGAATAGCTCGTGCCTACTAGCACCATATCGTTCTCTTCAGCCAGCTCTATCATGTCGTCCGTCGGCTTCTTGTTGCGCACAAACACCACAATATCCAGCGTTGCCATGTCGCAGGTGCGTATTGTCTGCACATTGCACAACCCCGTAATCAACATCGGTGTCTCCTTCAGTGTCAGCACGTCGCTCATCAAGTCCGACGCAAAAGCATTCGTCACCTCTTCATCTAGACGCTCTTCGCCTAGATACACCGTTGCATTGAGTTTTTCTACTATTTCTCGCAGTGTCATAACTATAATTTTTTACGTTTTTTTTTAGGTGAATTGAGATTGCAAATATACAAAAAAAAATCAAATTAAAAGTTAAAATGTAAAAACGTCCTTCTTTTTTCACACAATATCCGCCCCTTCCTGCCGTTATTTTAGGTATGATTTACCCTCCCTACCTCCAACCTGGCGACCGCGTGGCCATCGTAGCCCCTGCCCGCAAGATATCACCTAGCGAAATCGATGCTGCTGTCCGGCTCCTACGCTCTTGGCAGCTCGAAGTCGTGCTCCCCGAGCATCTCTTCGACTCCGACAATCAATTTGCCGGTCCCGACAACATCCGCGCCCTAACCCTCCAACAGCAGCTCGACGACCCTTCCATCCGCGCCATCTTATGCGCACGTGGCGGCTACGGCACTGCCCGCATCATCGACCAGCTCGACTTCTCACGCTTCAGACAATGCCCCAAATGGCTCATCGGATACAGCGATATCACCGTGCTTCACAGCCACATTCACCAGTGCCTAGGCATAGCCACCCTCCACGCCACCATGCCCATCAATATACCCACCGATGCCGACCGCAAGACCTATCCCTCCACCGAATCTCTCCGTCAGGCTCTCTTCGGTGCTCCTCTCCAATACGCACTTCCCTCCCACCCTCTCAACCGACCCGGCTCTGCTCAAGGACAACTCGTAGGCGGCAACCTCTCCATTCTCTACAGCCTCTGCGGCTCCCCCTCCGACCTCGACACCGACGGTAAAATACTCTTCATCGAAGACCTCGACGAATACCTCTACCACATCGACCGCATGATAACCAACCTCAAACGATGCGGTCGCCTTGCCCACCTAGCCGCCCTAGTCGTCGGCCAAATGAGCGACATGCACGATAACACCATCCCCTTCGGCGCCACTGCCGAGCAAATCATACTCCGCGCCGTTGCCGAATATCACTACCCCGTCTGCTTCAACTTCCCTGCGGGGCATAACGGCACCGACAACCGCGCCCTCATCATGGGTGCCTCAGCCTCACTTTCCGTCAATTCTGCCCAAACCACCCTCACCATTCCTAACACTCATCCCAAAAACTAGCCCTACCTACTCTCTCACCCCCACCTCCATCCCATTCCAACTCCCCACCCCTCCCCGTTGGGTCAGGCTTGACTTCGCCCTACCTATACCCCATCCTCAATCCTTATTCAATCCTTTTTTGCTCCATCACCGCATCACACATCGAAAAACGCCCTACCAACCATCATAACACAATATAAATCAACACATAGCCACACATTATTCATCCCAACACATTGTCAAAAAAACTACGCTGACATTGCAGTGGCACCATTTTCAAAAGTGAAGTCTGACACGACAGTGAAGCAGTTCGAGGGGAATGCTATATTTAGCAGGCTTTACTACGGTGGTTCCAAGAATTGACTCGAGTTCCTTGAGCGGTAAAGGAAAAGTCTTAGTGCACATCAAAATTGACCACTTTTTCATCTCGCATCAATGTACTAAAAATTCTTAAAATACAATGAATTAAAAAAAAGTTGTATTTTTGCATTTTCTTAAGCACCAGTGTATGCTGCTGATTTACGTGCCAAAACTGACTAACCGCGTAGGTTACACACTCAATGTGGTGATGCGCGATATCCTCAAAACTGACTTTGCCATTACTACCAATGCCGAAGTCTTCGAGAGCCACGAGGAGTCGCGGTTGTGCTATGCACCACAGCCGCTAGCCATCCCCTCCGACCACCAGGAAGAACTGCCCTACATCTACATAAAATCGACACACCTGCTCTTTGAGACTTCCATCGAAGAGCAAAATCTCCATTGCCTTGAATACGAAGGGCGTCCGGCTCTTTTCCCCGTATTTGGCCGCCATACGGCACTGCCGTTCGACCCATTTGCCTCTATCTTTTTCATGCTCTCGCGCTACGAGGAGTACCTGCCCCACCATCGTGACGAGCATGGCCGCTTTATGGTGACCGAGAGCGTGGCCTACCAAAATGGGTTTCTGCAATCTGCCATGGTGGACCGATGGGCAATGATGCTGAAAGAGTTGATTCTCAAAAAATATCCCGACACGGTGTTTGGCACAAGGAACTACACCTTCGTGCAGACGGTCGACATAGACGCCGCCTACTGCTACCTACATAAAGGGGTGTTCCGCACCACGCTAGGCATACTGCGCGACGGTCTACATCGCCACGATTGGCCAGAGGTAAAACGCCGCATTCAGGTACTGCGCAAGAAGGAGACTGACCCCTTCGACACGTTTGATTATATCATAGAGAAGAGCCATTCTCTAGCACGGCATAGTTCATTATTGTTTTTTGCACTAGTGGGTGACTACGGCATCTACGACAAGCCCGCATCGTTCCAAAACAACGACTTCCGCCAACTACTACAGCATCTGGGCGACTATGCCAAGGTAGGAGTGCACGGCTCTTACTACTCATCGGAGGAGCCCAAGCGACTGGAACGCGAGATTGAACGGCTGTCAGATATCATGCACCGCACCATCGTGCGCAACCGATTCCATTTCCTGCGTTTCACCCTGCCATCGGCCTACCGCACCCTAGTGGACAACGGCATTGGGCACGACTACTCGATGGGCTATGCCGAACAAGCGGGTTTCCGCTGCGGCACATGCTCCATTGTACCCTTCTTCGACTTGAACAGCAACCAAGAATGCGACCTGAAGATTCATCCTTTCATGGCGATGGACACTACCTTCCACACCCATCAAGGACTCACTCCCGAACAGGCAACCGAACAGTTCAAGATACTGATAGACGAGGTTCGCGAACTGGGCGGCACGTTCAGCTGCATATTCCACAACCAGAACCTCTGTGAGGATTATGGATGGGAAGGATGGAGGCAGGTATACGAGGAGGTGCTGCAATATGCCGGACAAAAGACAACAGACACAAATAGAAATGATTAACTATAAGGAAAAACTACATAAGATTAAAGCCTTCGTATTTGATTTCGACGGCGTGATGACTAACGGTGACGTGTGGACCTATGGCAACGGGGAGACTGTGCGCTGTGGAAACATTAAGGACGGATTTGCCATCCAATACGCCGTGAAGAGGGGCTATATTATTGCCCTAATCTCGGGCGCGACCTCGAAGAGCATCGACAACCGTATGAAAGCTCTGGGTGTAGAGCAGTGCTACACAGGATGTGCAAACAAGATAGAACGTTACAGCCAATTTTTAACAGATAATGGACTGACCGAGGAAGAGGTGATCTGCATGGGCGATGACATTCCAGATTATGGGATGATGACCCACTGCGGAGTGGCCGCTTGCCCAAACGATGCTGCCACTGAGATAAAGGCAATTAGCGATTACATCTCACCCTTCGAAGGGGGCAAAGGCTGTGTGAGAGACATAATTGAACAGGTGCTGCGCCTGCATGGGCAATGGTTTGACCCACAAGACAGCCAGCACGATGCTCTAAAATGGTAATATGGATATAAAATGGATATAAAAAAGATATTATATATATTATTATGGTTGGTGCCTCTGATAGCGGGGGCACAGGGTACGACCGACAGCCTGGCGAATGCAGCAGAAGGCTCGACAGAGGGCATTACGATGTTGGGCACCTATTACGCCGACCGGTTTGTGGGAAGGAAAACCTCGTGTGGAGAGATTTTCCGCCAAAACCAGTATACCGCAGCCCACAAGACCATCCCGATGGGTACCTACTTGCTGGTCACTTATCCCCTTACCAACCAACATATCGTGGTGAAGGTGAACGACCGATGCCCCAAACCCGGTATTTTGGATATGACGAAGCTGGCAGTACACGCCATCGGAATCAGGGGTTCGGGAAAGGTGATAGTCAAGACCTTGGACCCAAATATGGGCTACTTCCTCTGGAGCAATCAGGACACCTTGGCGATGGACGAGGGAGACTATATGGCCTACCGCGACCGCAGCAGACCCCGTCGGATATCGCCCTGGCCTATCAACGCGACCTTGGCCTCCAACACCCCGGCAACTACCTCGAGCAAACAAGCCTCCAAACAGTCCAACAAACCTACGGAGCCAAAAGCCAGCAACATAGAGAAACCCAAGAAACAGCCCGCCGCAACAACCGACACAACGCCCAATGATACGAAAGTGACACCAACAGTCGACGAACATGTCCCTGCTGGCAAACGGTTTGACATCGAACTGTGTACAGTAGGTTCGCAACAAGCAGCCAACAATGAGGCGAAAAGACTTCCAGCAGACTTACAGAACAAAGTGGTCTTTGACCGCAACTTCCAAAACAGGCAAGTGCGAATCATCCTCGTCCTCGACGAAAGCAGAAGCCATGCAGTGCGCACCCAAGCCATGCTGATTGATGATTTCCCAAACAGCTACATCATTGCACATGAGCCATAAAAAAAGATAGAAAAACCACTCTATAGAGAATAGTAAAACAGGAGAAAAAGAAAAAAAGAAAAAAAAAATATAAAAAAAGCATCACATGTAAATAATTATTATTATCTTTGCAAGTCAAAATCTGGTTTGTCTTTTCCTTGGAAAAGCATGTCAGACATACATATATATTAAAGAATATTAAACAATTACATGATACCAAAATGAGTGCTCACATGGGAATCAGACTAAGCAAGAAACTGTCACTTTTAGTGATAGCAGTGGGATTTTCATGTGTTGTCATGGCCCAACAGGAGCCCCAGTTTTCTCAATACATGTTCAACAGGATGTCCTACAATCCCGGCTATGCAGGCAGTTCTGGCTCGATTTGTGCGACGGTAATGTATAGGGACCAATGGATGGGGTTCAAACTCGACAATCCTACCGGTGGCAGCGAGGCAGGTTCAACGCCTAAAGACATTTTGTTCACCTTTGACATGCCAGTCAAATTCCTCCACGGAGGTATAGGACTCACCCTTGTCTCGGACAAGATTGGCTACCATAACAATGTGGCTGTTGCTCTCGACTATGCCTTCAGAATGTTCTGGGGCGAAGGAAACCTATCGGCAGGTCTTGAAGTAGACCTTTTAAATAGTTCTATAGACCTCGGCCAGTTGCATGGCCCTGACGGACAGCCTGACCCTCAACTAACAAACCAAGAAGTTAGTGCTATGCTGATTGACGGAGGTGTCGGCATCTATTACCAGGTGCCGGGTAAATACTATTTAGGTTTATCCGTCAAGAACCTGCTGGGTGCCCATAGCGATGAAATTAAATTCACCAACGCCCGCACGGTGTATGCCTTGGGCGGATATGAATACACGCCCTCTATGGCTCCGTCTATCCGTATCAAGCCTTCAGCCTTACTGAAGACTTCGAATTTCAGTTTCTTCCAAGCCGACCTTTCCTGCTTGGTCGACTACCGCAACGCCTTCTGGGGCGGTCTGGGTTATCGTGTGAATGACGCCATCTATCTGCTGGGTGGTTTCAACTGGAAGAAACTCCGTTTCGGCGTGTCGTATGATGTGACTACCAGCCGTATCGGTGGCTACAAGCCTGGACGTAGCTTTGGATCGCTCGAGCTCTACCTACGCTTCTGCTTCAAGGTGGTCGTACCTCAGAAACCGCCAACGTCCTACGGCAACTCCATCTATCTGCTCTAACACATGTCGGATATATAGAAAACGTAAAAATATTTAAAAAAGAAACTTTTCTAAGCAAACAACGTATAAGAGACAATATATAAGTATCACTGACAAACATCATCAACGAATAACAAATAAAGTAATAATATGAAAAGATTGTTTTTCTTGCTTGCAACCACAGTGGCGCTTTGCGTGGGTTGCTCCTCGAACTCCTCAAATGGTGAACTGACTGGCGTGCTGAACCGCAACCAGTTTGAAGATATCGACCTGAAAGGCATGGTCTTTATCAACCAAGGCAACTTCAGTATGGGCGCAGGTGTGCAGAACAACACTTATGGCGTTACCACCCAGCCTCGTACCATGCAGGTCGCATCGTTCTTTATGGATGAGACCGAGGTCACAAACAACGAATATCGCCAGTTTGTGCATTGGGTGACCGACTCCATTGCACGCCGTATGCTTTCTGAGGGCGGTATCGACGGCTACCAAATTGAGGAAAACGAATATGGTGAGCCTCTCGATCCTCCGATGCTGAACTACAAGACCAAAATCCGTTGGAACGACCCCGAGACCCGCGAAGCCCTCAACGACCTCTACATTGCTGAGAAGGACCGCTATTTCGGCCGTCGCGAGGTGGATGCCTCCAAGTTGAACTATGAGTATTATTGGATTGACTACGCCGATGCTTCCCGCAAGGAGCTGGGCGCACAGAACAAACCCGAGCAACGCGGCACACTTTACACTGCCCGTCCGAGAGGCTTGAACAACCGCACCGCCTTCGTCCATAAGGAGAGAATCAATGTCTATCCCGACACCCTGTGCTGGGTCCATGACTACAGCTACTCCATGAACGACGACTTCACCCGCAACTACTTCTGCTCCGCAGCATACGACAACTATCCCGTGGTGGGTGTGAGCTGGCTGCAGGCTAAGGCTTTCTGCATCTGGCGTAGCAAATTCCTCAACGACTATCTTGCCAGCATCAACTATGAGCACATGAACGACTTCCGTCTGCCCTCCGAGGCCGAGTGGGAGTTCGCAGCCCGTGGCGGTATCGCTGCTGAGAGCTATCCTTGGGGAGGTCCCTATGTGCGCAACCCGAACGGCTGCTTCCTCGCCAACTACGAGCCCCTGCGTGGTGCTTACGACGACGATGGTGGTGTCCGCACGCTAATTGTTGGTCACTATGCTCCTAACGACTACGGTCTGTATGATATGGCTGGCAATGTCTCTGAGTGGTGCGCCGATGCCTACGACGATAACACCTATATCGTTGCCAACGCCCTCTCGCCCTACTACAACTACAATGCTCAGGAGAGCGATCCTCTGGCCATGAAACGTAAAGTGGTTCGCGGTGGTAGCTGGAAAGACCAGAAATACTATATTCAGGTTCAGACCCGTACTTCTGAATTCCAAGACACAAGCAAGTGCTATATCGGTTTCCGCTGCATCCAGTCCTACCTTGGCCGTGTGAAGGGCGACAACCTGAAGACCGCTTCCAATGTCTATTAATAGTAGGAACTCCCAAGTCCAAAAAACAATACATCAAATTAATAAGTAAAAAAACAAACAATTATGAGTTGGTTAGACAATCTTGTCCGCAGTAAAGGATACAAAAACTTCATGTCAAAACTATACGGATGGGGTGCAGCCGTCGTTATCATTGGTGCCCTGTTCAAGATTAACCACTGGCCCGGAGGTACTATCATGCTTATTATTGGTATGGGTACTGAGACCGTGATCTTCTTCCTCTCTGCATTCGAGCCTCCTCATGTTGAGTTTGATTGGACTTTGGTATACCCGCAGCTGGCTGGTATGGAAGACACTGAAAGCCTGAACAAACTCAATGGTGAAGACCTAGAAGCTGACAGCCTGATTTCAACCCCCGAAAGTAGTGACCCGCTGACCGCTCGATTAGACAAGATGCTCGAAGAAGCCAACATCACCCCCGAACTGATTGAGCGCCTTGGTAGTGGCATGAATAATTTGGCAGAGAGCGCACAGGCCATGAATGGAATGGCTCAAGCTGCAGCCTCGACCGATAAATTTGTGAACAGCCTTGATGGTGCTGCCGATGCAGTCAACAATCTCCGCCAAGCCACTGAGGCAGTCAATACGCTGACCACTATATATCAGGAGACCGCCCAGGCCCTGACCAGCGGTGATGCTTCGTATGCCGACGAGATGAAGAAACTGGCTGGCAGCCTCGCCTCTGTCAACGCTATGTACGAAATGCAGTTGCAGACCTCTACTAGCCAGCTTGAGGCCACTAAGGAGGTGGAAAGCCGCATCCAAAACATGATGGCCAACTTTGCAGACTCTGCCGAAGGCGTACTCAAGTACAAAGACCAAGTTGACGCCCTTACTAGAAAAGTTGCTGAACTCAACAATGTGTATGGCAACATGCTTGCTGCCATGCAGACACGCCTATAATCCATACTTTAACCTCCTAATTTATAACTAACAATTAGCAAAGTATGAGTGCATCAAACTGTCCGGAAACCCCGCGACAAAAAATGATCCAGATGATGTACCTTGTGTACACCGCCATGTTGGCACTTAATGTGTCGGCAGAGGTTGTCGAGGGATTCAAGACCGTAGGTAACGCCATGAGTAAGTCCAATGAGAACATGGTGCTGAAATTGGAAGATACCTACGAGAACTTTGAGTCTGCCCTCCAGAACAATCCTGCCAAAGTCAGAGAAAAATACGATAAAGCTCAGGAGATTAAGAAACTCTCCAACGAACTTGTATATTCTCTTGATACTATCACCTATAGCTTCGTTGGAAAAATTGCCAAAGTGGCAAAAATCTCCAAAATGGATCCGAATGACCCCCACGGCGAGCCTATCAAAATGGAAATTCCTCTAAAGAATGCTGACGGCAGTACTAATTTCGACAGCGTTGCCCGAGCACTAAAAGAAGGTGGGTTCAGTTGGATAGACAAGCTTGACGATAACCATGCTGGCACACGCTATTTCCTCGGTGATGCCGAAGGTGCTGAAGTGACCGAAGGCGCCGCTTACGATGTCAAGAACATGATTATCGCCTATAAGAAAGCTGTAAAAGAAAGCCTTGGAGCCGACTCAACTCATGTACAGCTAGGTCTGGATGTTGAAGAATACCGTCTCAACAGTGAGAAAAAACCCACTTCCTGGGAACAGCTGAACTTCAACAACACCGTTGCTGGTGCTGCTCTCGTCACCTTAACCCGAATGAAAGCTGAGGTTATGAACGCTGAGTTCGATGCAGTCAACATGCTTTTCAAACAGGTCAAGTCCAACGACTTCTCATTTGATAAGGTAGCCGTCATCACCCGTGCCAACTCACCCTACATCATGCAGGGAGGCAAATATGAGTTGACCGTGAACGTCGGTGCATACGACTCAAAGGCTAAATTCGAAGCCTCAGTAGGTGGTCAGAGATTTGTTGCCAACGATTCGGGCGCTGTTGTCTATTCCACAATATGCAACACCACTGGTCCTAAGACCATCACAGGTACCGTCTATGTGAAGAACGACAACGGAACCGAGAGCTACGACTTCAAGCAGAACTACTATGTGGCCGAGCCTATGGCAGTCTTCGAACTCACCGAAATGA
>CAMYZD010000029.1 GCA_947303735.1 uncultured Bacteroidales bacterium
GATTCAGCCTCTTCGAGGCTGCTAAAAAATCAGTCTTTTATCAAACTAGAGCCTTTCATTTTTCATCTTCCGTATTATTTCTAGCCTCTTCAATGATGCATGTTCTGCTGGTTTCTATGTCGGTAATAGCCACACTCCACCGCAAAATCTCTTTCTCAGAATAATGTTGTTCTGTTGTTGTCTGCATGCAGGAGGGGTCGAGGGTTTGCAGATGTTGGGGGCTGATATTGTAAATTTTGTAGCAATCATTATTGGCCGAGTTGGTCAACAGCAGCCTTTTGCGGAACCATGTGTTGGCGGACAAAGCTAAAAAATAGGGACCGTATGTATCGTCCAAAACGTAGAATCCCATTTGGCTATTGTCGGATAAGGCATATGTGGAATAAGAGTAGTTGTAATTGTATGGATCGGTCTGGAGGAAGATGAAATCGCTCGCTCCTCCTACTAAGGGATAATCCATCATGGTAACTATTTTTTGCGTGTTTCTGTTGTAGGTCATTGCCAATTCTTGTTTCACCTCGCCGACTGAAATATGTTGGGAGTTGAACATGATCGTTGATGCCAGGTCGATATTCCGTATTCTTACGTCGTATAAGCCTGTAATTTCGATTGCCGTGGTGGCCAATGCAATGTTGTTGTTATCCATCGAGGTCGCAATCACTTCGTAACTAACCTCACCAGCAGTGGCGGCATATCGGCATATATTGTTGAAGGTCCCAGCGATGTCGTATTTGTTGCAGCGGTGGATGACATACTCTTCGGTCCCATGGAGATAGCGTACAAACGCCACGTAGTTGTCAGTTTCCAACACTTCAAGTAGCTCTTCGTGTGGGCACGAAAGGTCTTCAAGCACCTCCATGCTTACATTGCCCATAATATAAGGAGCGGAAGAGCCAACGAAGTAGTTGTCGTATTTGAGGTGGACGGCCACCCAGTCGCTATATGATAACGCGTTGCCCTTTTTCCCGATGGCAGCTATATGCTCGTCGGCATAACTGACAGGAATGGATGGGGGGCCGGCGGGGTCGTCATACACCACCAGTTTCTCGAGAGAGGTAACGAGGTCTTCTTCCAACAGCGTGTAGTGAATGGTGGTGTTGGATGGGGCCAAGGGAGAGCCAGAGAGGTGCGCGAACATGTCGTGGAGGTTCACCACGGCAATGAAACCGGTTGTAATATACCTGCCACAGAAATAGAGCAGGTTGTTGTGTACCTTCATGTCCTTCACCTGGAATTTAAGATTGACGGGTATTCGGCAGGTACCAGTCCCTTCCTTCCAAAATTCGATATACCCCGATACATTGTCGGTACTATATATCACTTCTGTGTTATTGTAAGCAGAACATGCTCGAATAATGCGCTTTATGGTTCCGGTCCCATCGGTATATCTGACATAGTCTTGGGAGCGCAGATGCGGGCCTGAGGCCATTAACGCCAATAGGATGATAAGTGCTAATTTCTTCATAATTAAATGTTTATTTTTTTGTTGATGATTTTTTCCACCTACAAAAATACAAATAAAAATCAATTTATAATGTTTTTTTTCTTAAAACTTTAGTAATAGTTAAACCCAAATCGGTCATTAGACCGACTTTTATATTTTCGCTCTTATGCAACGTATGACTGATTTTTGCTCGTATTTCTCAATGTGGCGTGTCTTCGACACGCTGAGTAGTAGGGGTTTCGCTATCCCCACACTGCGCTCCCGTTGGTCGCTTAGTATGGGGTTTCTTCGAGACGTTGCTGCATCTCGGCATAGCTCGAACGAGTTCGGCTCTGCGCTCGACTTTGCAACGCTATTGAGATTCAGCCTCGAGGCTGTTGTAAAATCAGTCAGATATATCATAAGAGCCTATATTTTTTCTCGTTTTTTAGGTCTGTTTATTCTAAATTGCTCATAAGTGTTAATATGTTGAATTATATGCTGTTGTGTTTTTATATGAGCCGTTTTTCGCACACTGATATGAAGATGGAGCGAGTAAGTTTTGAAGATGGAATGGATTTAGGGTATAGGCAATGCTGCCCCTCAGTTGAAGGATGATGGGGGGAAGGGGAAATCGTAAGCGAAGGGTGTGGGCGTGGAAGGGAGTCGGAGTGTGCCCCGACGGGAGGGGAAGCTTAGTCGGCTAGTGGCCGGTTGGGTGTGAGGGTCATGGTGAACCTTTGCTGGAGGTGCTGACGGCGGAGGTAGAGGAGGAGGGCGTAGAGGGCGACGACGGCAAGGGTGATGAGGGCGACCCAGCCATCGGAGAGGTGCAGGGCACAAAGGGTGACCAAGAAGGTGGCGAGGAAGAGCAGGGTGGGGACGATGTAGGCAATGAAGACGGCCTGCAGGCCACGGTTGGAGTTGACTGCCACTGTCACGCGGTCGCCTTCGTGGTATTGCTCCCATTGGGGGGTGTCGATGTCCATAATCTTATCCTTGCTGTCGGCAAATCCGCAGTGGCTGTGTGCCTCGCAGGTGGCACAGGCGCTTACTACATGGATTTGGACTGAGACGCAGCCTTCGCGGACGGAGGTCACGATGCCTTGGTGGGTGGTAATCATCGCCATGACTTGGGAGCATTTTTACAGTTCTTAACGCAGCGGCCTTCGGTGTTCATCTTGTGGATGTCGCCACGGTACACGACCTCGGAGCGGCCATATTCAAAGGGTGAGGCCATGTCGAAGACGGGAGAGATGAAGAATTCGCCCTTGGTGTCGATGTAGCCCCAGAGGCCGAGGCAAACGGGGGCGAGGCCGTCGGAGAATTGGTAAGCGTTTTCGAAGCAGGGCCAGATGACGGGGCGACCTTCCATGTCGCAGTAGCCGTAGCGGTTGTTTTTTTCGATGAGTGCCAAGCCATCGTGGTAACGGTAGGCTTCGGCACGGTAGCCACTGTTGTCGTATTCGATGGGCAGGACGACATTGCCGTTGCGGTCAATGATACCCCATTTGTTGTCGATCGAGACGTATGCGCGGCCTTGGTCGAAGAGGCCTGCTTGGTCGTAGGTGCAGGGGATGACTTCGTTGCCTTTCTCGTCGAGGAAGCCGTATTTGTTGTCGCGCATCACCAGGATTCGATCCTCGGTACGCCCCACGAGGTAGGTGTAGACGGGCTTGGTGAGTTGTTTGAAACGGTTGTCGTACATGGCCAGTCCGTCGTTGTCGCCAGCAAAGACACGGCCTTCGTACATGGAGGTGAGTATTTCGAATTTGATGGGGAAGACCTCTTTGTTTTTGCGGTTGATCATGCCGTAGCGGTCGTAGTTTTTGACCACGGCGAAGCCTTCGTAGAAGGGGAAGGCATACTCGTATTGGGGTTTGATGACCATCTTGCCCTTGTGGTCGATAAAGCCGTATTGGATAAGTGTGGAATCGACCTGGACAGCCACGACGGCCAGCCCTTCGTTGAAGGAGGAGGCGGCGGGGTAGATGAAAGGCACGCGCTGCACGCCTAGTGTGTCGAAGTAGCCGAAGGTGTCGTGGTTGTTGACAAGAATCATGCCGTCGTTGGGATAACTTACGTCCTTGTAGAGGCAGGGGACAATCACTTCGCCTTCGCGGTTGATAAGACCACAGCTGTCGTAGTCGAGGTAGACTTTACAATAGGGGCCGTGGAAGTGGTCGACAAACATGTATATGTTGGGGACGATGATGGAGCCGTCTTCGCGCTTGAAGCCGAAGCGGTCGCCGTCCTGAGTGGTCTGAATGCCGTCGATAAAGACGAGTTCGCAGCCGCACTCTTCGTCGTCGACATATTCGACTTTCTCTTGTGCCCAGAGGGTGGGGGCGAAGAGGAGGGCCAGGGCTAGGATGATGAATGTTTTTTTCATGGGTGTTGTTATAAATTGAAAATTGAAAATTGAAAGAACATACCCCGCCACTTCGTGGCACCCCTCTAAAGAGGGGATGGCTGGCGCGTTCATTTGTCTAATCACTAATTACTAATCACTAATCACTATTCACTAATTACTAATTACTAATCACTAATCACTATTCTGTAACATTATTAAATGATGGTGATGTCGTCTTGTTCTACCCAGCCGGTATTGCCGTTGGCGATATGGATTTTGTGCCAGTCGCCCAGGGTTTCTTCGATTTCGACAGGGGTGCCTTCGTGGAGTATCATCTTGTCGATGCTGTGGGCTTCGGGCGAGCTTTTGACCACAATCATGGGGCTGGTGACGATGGCGCGGTTGTGATGGTTGAACTTGACGTGGGAGGCGATGGTGAATGCCACGGCTAGCAGCAATAGGAGGCTGACGAGGATGCTGAGGAAGAGGGAACGCTTACGCCAGCCGTAGTCGGAGCTGACAAAGAAGATGACGACAAGGGCACCAAGGAGTGCAAAAAGGATGATGATGGCAACGAGCCATCCTGTGGGGCTGAACCAATTCACAATAGCCTGAGCCCATTGTACTAGGAATATTTGGGGTAGGGATTCGATACCGTCCTCGGTTTTGCTGTAGCAGAGGTCGAGGTTCTCGCGTGCATCGCGGAAATGGGGATTGAGGCGCAAGGCGCGTTCGTAGTTGAGGATGGCTTGCCCCAGCTCTTCCTGACGGTAATAGGCGTTGCCTAGATTGTAGTAGAGTTCGGCCGACTGCAGGCCTGTGGCGAGGATCACTTCGTAGGCATCGGCAGCTGCCTCGTAATCGCCATGGCTGTATGCCTCGTTGCCCTTCAGCATGAGTTGCTGGGGGGTCTGAGCAAGGGCGGTCGAGGCTGTCAGCGCAAGGAGTATAAGGATGGCTATTTTTTTCATAAAGTGTGAATTCGTTAATTCTTTAATGTGTAAATTCGTTAATCTTTGACTAACGTATTGGTTAAAGCATGACAATCATTTGGAGGGCTTGGTCGTAGATTTGCTGTTTCTTGGCGGCGGCATCGCCGGGGGCGAAACGGGCAAAGTCGACCTCCTGCAGGGTGGACATGATGAGCGACTGCTGCTGCTCGGGGACTTGCTTCTCGATGAGGCATTGGCGAACGGTGTCGCTGCTGAGGCTGGCCAATTCGATGTTGTATTTATCGGCCAGGCAGCCCCAGATGGCTTTGTAGATTTCTTCGTAGAAGAGGTTGTCGTTGCCGTCGTTGAGGTGTGTGGCGGCTTTCTTGAGGCGTTTGCGGGCCTCCTTGGTGGCGCGGCGCAGGCGCATGCCGGCGATGTCCTGTTGCTGTGCCAGGCGGTGGCGGAAGTAGAGAATGAGGGCGGTGCAGGCTGCGGCGATTAGCACGAGGGCAGTCCAGAACCACCAGGCGGGGCGTGCGGAGTCGTGGCTAGGGGTGAAGGAGGTGCTGCCAGTGTGGATGTGGTTGATGTCGCTGTTGAGGAGCTTCACATCGCTCTTGTTGCTGGTGACGTTCTTCATCGACTTGGGGTCGCCCTTCTTGATATGGACGGGGATGGCGTCGACATGCTTGGTGACGTAACGGCCGGCGCTGGGGTCGAAGGTGACGAAGTTGAAGGCGGGTATCTCGTAGTCGCCTTGGTTGCGGGGGATGAGGACCCATTCGAAGGTGCGGCTGCCGCTGATGCCCGAGCTGTTGCGGGTGATATGGTCGTCGATTTGTGGGTCGTAGACCTCGAACACCTTGGGGAAGTCGATCTGAGGGGCATCGATGAGCATGAGGTTGCCATTGCCGCTGACGGTGAGGCGGTAGGTGATGGCCTCGTTGGCGCGCACTTCGCGAGTGTCGACTTCGCGAGTTACGGAGAAGTTGCCCACGGCACCGTTGAAGCCCTCGGGGGCCTTAGGGAGGGGTTTGACATTTACGTTGATGCTATTGGTGCGGAGGTGTTTTTGGACAGCCTGTGTGGGGTTGAAGAAGGGGTCGTCGAAGAGGTCCCAGATGGAGCCGGTGCGTTGGCGTTGCCGCTGCACAAGGGCGAGCACGTCGAGGTCGAGAGGCTCGATGGTGAGTTTGCCACTCTCTTGGGCAAAGAGGGCGCCTCGGCGGATTTCTGCCACCATGTAGCGGCGGCCGTCGACGGTCTCCTCATACTGCTTCACGTTGCCCTCCTTGGTGAGGTCCTCGCTCCAGAAGCCTTTGTTGCCAGGCAATTTGTCGATTTGGTACTGTTGGAGAGAGACTTGGGTATAGATCTTGTAGGTGAGGATGACCTGCTCACCCTGGTAGGGGTTGCTCTTGCTGATGCTGGCACGGGCGAAGAGTGAGCGGCTGTCGATATTGTCGGACTGAGCCGGCTGAGTGGCGCGCTGGGGTTGCTGCCGTTGGCCCTGGGCGTAGTTCTGCCGGCCGCCGTATTGCTGTTGGGCGTTGGGGTTGCCTTTCTCGACCTTGATGGTAAAGCCAGGGCAGGAGACCCGCTTGCCGTCGACATTGCAGCTGGCGCCGCCAATGTTGAAAGTACCTTCTGCATCGGCCTGGATGATGTAGGTGAAGCCGGTGGTGATAGAGCTAGAGATTTGCCCATTGATAATTTGTGTGCTGGACATGTGAGAGGCGTTGGGGCCGGAAAGGACGGAGAGCCCTTTGAAGGTGGGTCCGCGGAAATCGTTGGCGCGGGCATTGACCTCATAGCGCACTTCGAAGCGCTGCCCCACGTCGACTCGTCCAGGAGCACGCATGGTGAGTTCCTGCGCACGGAGGCAAAGGATGAGGAGAAGGTATGAGCTGATTACTACAAGTCTTTTCATATTATAGAAATGGGATTAGATGCTAGTTGTGATTACCAGTCTTTCTCGATTCTGCCAGCAGGAGCCACCTCGAGTTTCTTGGTGTTCTCTTTCATGGTGTTTTTCTCGTTGTTTTTCACAGCCTCGAGCAGACGCTCGGCGTCCTGTTTCTTCTGGTCTTGTTTTTTCTGCTGCTGCTTCTGCTGCTGTTTGTCTTGCTGGTTTTGTTGATTCTGCTGGTTGTTTTGTTGGTTTTGCTGGTTTTGTTGCTGATCCTGCTGCTGGTCTTGGTTGTTGTTGCCGTTTTTGCCTTGGTCCTTTTTGTCCTGCTGTTGGTTTTGGTCGTTGCCGCCACCGTTTTGCTGCTGTTGCTGCTGGGCCTGTTGGAGCATCTTCTTGGCATAAGAGAGGTTGTAGCGGGTGTCGTCGTTCTTGGGGTTGAGTTTCAAGGCCTCTTGATAGTCGTTGACAGCTTTTTGGAAATCTTGCATACCTTCGGCGCGGTTCTCCTTTTGGAGGCCGTTTTTGAGGTTGCTGTTGCCTCGGTTGTGGAGGATGCGGCTGCGGGTCTTCTTGTCGAGGTCGGGGTGCTCGAGTGCACGGCTGTAGTGGGTTGCGGCTTCGTCGTATTTCTTTTGCCGATAGAGGGTGTTGCCCAGGTTGTAGTGGGCGCGGTAGGCAGTGCTGTCGGCATGGAGGGCACGGCGGTAGTCGACTTCGGCGCGGTCGAAATGGTTGGACTTATATTCTCGGTTGCCCTTGCGGGTGTCTTTGCGGGCTTGCGAGTTCTGGGCCACTGCGAGAGAGGGCAGCAGCATGAGGATGCATAGGAGGAAGGGGAGTGTGCGTTTCATTATGATAGCGTTGAGTGGTTGTTGTCGTTGGCGGGGTTGTTCCGCTTCATGAGATTGTCAAGGTTGAACTTCTTATTGCGACGCTCGAAGATGAGCAGTTCGGCCACCAGGCAGAGGAGGGCAGCGGCGAGGGGATACTGGTAGCGGCTCTCGTATTCGGAGAAGAGGGTCTCGCCGAACGAGTCTTTTTCCAGACCTTCGATGAGTTTCACGATGTCCTGAATGCCAGAGTTGATGTTGTTGGCGCGGACATAGATGCCTTTGCCTGCGTGGGCAATGGCGGTGAGGGTGGCTTCGTCAAGATGGGTGGTGACGGTGTTGCCGTTGTTGTCGCGTTTGTAGCCCACGCGCTGGTTGCCACGGTATTCGGGGATGGGGGTGCCTTCGGTCAGACCCATGCCGATGGTGCAGACCCTGACATCTTGGGCAGCGGCGCGGCGGGCAGCTGCCTCGGCATCGTCCTCGAAGTTCTCGCCATCGGAAATGACCACGATGGCGCGACCCTGTTTTTTCACCCATTCGCGGTCGGGGTCGCCATAGCCGAAGGTCTCCATGGCCTTGTCGATAGCGTCGCCGATGGCGGTGCCTTGGACACTGATGAGGGAGCAGTCGATTTGGTCGAGGAAGAGCTTCACGGCGCTGTAGTCGCTGGTGAGGGGCATCTGCACGTAGCTGCTGCCGGCAAAGACCACCAACGAGATGCGGTCGCTTCCCAAGGCGTTCAGCAGGTTGGCGACGGTGCGCTTGCTGCGCTCGAGGCGGTTGGGCTGAATGTCTTCGGCCATCATGCTGTTGGAGATATCCAGGCAAATGGCAATGTCGCTACCCAGCCGTTCGCCTTTGACCATCTTGCTGCCTTCCTGCGGATTGGCGAGGGCAATGATGAGTAGTGCCGCTGCCAACATGATGAGGCCGAACTTGGTGGAGGGACGCCAGCTGGAGGCGTCGGGAATCAGCCGACCAAACATGCCGCGGTCGGCAAAGGCTTCAAGCCGCTTCTTGTTGCGGAACAGAAGCCAAATCCACACTCCTACAAAGAGAGGGATGAGCAGTAGGAGCCATAATATCTGGGGGTGTTGAAAATGAATCATGATAAATTGAAAAGTGAAAATTGAAAATATCTGGGTGCGGCAGCTGATTATAGTTTTTACTTTTTAGTTTTTAGTTTAAGGAGTACTACGGAAGTAGAAGAGTCCGAGAATGATTTCGAGCAATAGGGCTGCCGCTGCCAATATCAGCCAACCCATGTATTCGTCCTTGGTCTGGGCATACTGGGTGACGTCGATCTTGCTCTTTTCCATCTCGTCAATCTGCTTGAAAATCTTCTCGAGCGATTTCTTATTGGTGGCGCGGAAGTATTGGCCATCGTTGGTGGATTGAGCCATCTGGGTGAGCAGACCTTCGTCGAGTTCGACGGGGATATTCTGGTAGTGGGTGCGCCCAAATTGGTCGCGGAAGGGATAGGGTGCCAGCCCTTTGGTACCGACGCCGATGGTGTAGAGGCGAATGTTGTAGAGGGCTGCTATCTCGGCGGCACTCTGTGGGTCGACGGCACCCATGTTGTTGATGCCGTCGGTGAGCAGGATGATGACCTTGCTTTTGGCCTCGCTATCTTTGATGCGGTTGATGGCGGTGGCAAGGCCGTCGCCCAGGGCGGTACCGTCCTTCACCATGCCGCTTTTCACAGCATGGAGTTGCTTGAGCAGCACGCCGTGGTCGATGGTGAGGGGCACTTGGGTGAAAGCCTCGCCAGAGAAGACCACCAGCCCCATACGGTCGTTTTTGCGGCCGTCGATAAAGTCTGAAGCCACTTTCTTGGCGGCCTCGAGGCGATTGGGCTTGAAATCTTCGGCCAGCATGCTGCCGCTCACGTCCATCGCCAGCACTATGTCGATACCCTCCACCTTCATTTCCTGTCGGCTCAGCTTGCTTTGGGGGCGGGCCAGGGCTATGATGACGGCGCCCACCGCCACCATTCTCAAGGCAAAAAGCAGCGGATAGGCACGTTGGCGGAAGGTCTTGTGGAGGCCTTTGAAAAGGCTGATGTTGGAGAACTGCAGGGCAGGCTTCTGTTTGCGGTAGCGCAGTATGTACCACACGATAAGGAGTGGTATGACTATCAGAAGCAGTAGCAGATATGGGTGTGCGAATGTTATCTTCATTAATCTAGGTTGCTTTTAGGTTGTTCGGTCTCGGTGGCAGGCTCCTCGTGTTTAGGGGCAGTGAGTTTAATGAAGCTGACGGCCTGGGTCATGGAGAGGTCGTGCTGGTAGGGTTGAGGCTGCGACTTGGCAAATTTGACCATGTCGGCCGTCTGCAACATCTGTCGCAGGAGGGAGTCGGATTCCTCGGAGAAAGCACTGCAGCCATGAAAGGCGTCGAGTGTTTGATCGCTGGTCATCTCGGTCGAAGGGATGTTGTAGGTTTCTTCCAGATAGTTGCGTACGATGTCGGTGAGCTGGGTGTGGTATTCTTTCACCTGCCCCTGTTGCCACAGCTGCTGTTGGCGCAGGTCTTCGAGTGCATTAAGTGCGCGGACGTCGGCAGGCAGCGGAGGGGCTTGGGGGATGTGGATGAGGGGTTTGTGCCGTTTGAGACGAATGATAATGAATACGATGGCAGCCACCAACGCAAGAATGCCAAGCACGATGCCGACGACCTTGGCAATCTCGCCGAAGGTGTAGGGTTGGCGTAGGATGTTGGCAATATCGCGGATGTTGGTGCTAGTGGTGTCCACGTTAGGAACATCGAGCACGGTGATAAGCACCGAGTCTTGTCCGATGTGGAACCAGTGCTCGCCCTCTTCAAAGCTGGTGAGGGCAGTGCAAAAAGCGCCACTGGCAGAGTCGGTCCACTGGCGCACAGCCACGATGTCGTTGTTGGTAAGGTCCTCGAGGGTGGGGTAGATGGCGGAGTGCTCGATAGTAAGGGTGGTTTGGTCGCCCAGCATGAGGGTGGTGCTGTCCAATCGGAATTGGAAGCGGGCGGTCTGGGTTGCGGCGAGGGAGTCCTGAGCCATCAGGGCCGCACCGTAGGAAGCAAGGATGAGAAAGATAAAAAGGTATTTCTTCATAAAGAAAGAGATGTTATAGGACTTTGTGGGGCGGTCAGGCACCGCGTCGCTCAAATAGTTTTTTCAATTCTTTGACATAGTCTTCGCCAGTATAGAGTACCGTCTGGTCGATGCCGTACTTCTTGAGCACCTCGTCCACCTTGGCCACATGGTTGGAATAGCGTGAGGCAAATTCGTTGCGGATGGAGCTGTCGGCAGTGTCGATCCAGATAGTTTCGCCAGTCTCGGGGTCGTAGAACTTGGCCAATCCCAAGTCGGGGAGGCGGGTCTCCTTCTCGTCGGCGATGCGGATGGCAACAAGGTCGTGCTTGCCCGAGGCAATTTTGATGGCATCGGTGTAGTTGTCGTCGTAGAAGTCGCTAAGCAGAAAGGCGGTGCACCGTTTCTTGATGACGTTGGTGAAGTATCGCAGAGCCTCGGCAAGGTCGGTACCGTTGCTGGAAGGCTTGAAGGTGATGAGTTCACGAATGATGCGAAGAATATGGCTGCTGCCCTTCTTGGGAGGAATGAATTTCTCGATGCGGTCGCTGAAAAGGATGACTCCCACCTTGTCGTTGTTTTGGATGGCGCTGAAAGCCAAAGTGGCGGCGACCTCGGCCACCAGCTCTTCCTTGAACTGGTGATGGGTGCCGAAGCGGTTGGAGCCGCTCACGTCGACCAGCAACATCACGGTCAGCTCTCGCTCCTCCTCAAATATCTTGACATAGGGATGGTTGAGACGGGCGGTGACATTCCAGTCGATGCTGCGTACGTCGTCGCCGTACTGGTATTCGCGCACCTCGCTAAAGGCCATGCCACGCCCCTTGAAGGCACTGTGGTATTCGCCCGAGAACAACTGTCTCGACAAACCGCGTGCCTTAATCTCTATCTTGCGGACTTTCTTTAATATGTCGTTATTCTGTTGTTCCACTTTTCAAATTGAAAATTGAGAATTGATTATTGGGATTGAAAGATGAGGATTGAGAAGTGCAGTTGACATCTGTGCCCAGATTTTTTTTTCACTTTTCAATTATCACTTTTCAATTTGCTTAGGGCACGTCTACGCGATTGAGGATTTCGTTGACCACCTCTTCGCTCGTGATGTTTTCGGCTTCAGCCTCGTAGGTCAGTCCCACGCGGTGGCGCAGCACATCCATGGCAATGGCGCGGACATCCTCGGGGATGACATAGCCACGGCGGCGCATGAAGGCGTAGGCCTTGGAAGCGAGGGCAAGATTGATGCTGCCACGGGGAGAGGCGCCATAGCTGATGAGTCCTTTGAGTTTGCCGAGCTGGTACTGCTCAGGGTAGCGAGTGGCGAAGACGATGTCGGTGATGTAGTTCTCAATCTTTTCGTCCATGTAGACCTCGCGCACGATATTGCGAGCCTTGAGGATGTCGGCAGGCTTGAGAATAGGCTGCTGTTTGACCATCTCGCCCGCCATCTGCTGGTGGAGGATTTGGCGTTCTTCGGCCTTCTGAGGATAGCTGATGACCACCTTGAGCATAAAACGGTCAACCTGTGCTTCGGGCAGGGGATAGGTGCCTTCCTGCTCGATGGGGTTCTGAGTAGCCATGACGAGGAAGGGCTCTTCAAGTTTATATGTATTCTCACCAATGGTTACCTGACGTTCCTGCATGGCTTCGAGCAAGGCGCTCTGCACTTTGGCGGGAGCACGGTTGATTTCGTCGGCGAGGATGAAGTTGGAGAAGATGGGTCCTTTCTTTACGTTGAACGATTCGCTCTTCTGGCTGTAAATCATGGTGCCCAGCAAGTCGGCAGGCAGCAAGTCGGGAGTGAACTGGATGCGGCTGAATTTGGCATCGATGGCGTTGGCCAGCGAAGTGATAGTAAGAGTTTTTGCCAGACCGGGGACACCTTCGAGGAGGATGTGTCCGTTGCTGAGCAGTCCTATCATCAGACTTTCAATCATGTGTTTCTGTCCGACGATGTTCTTGCGTAGTTCCATGGTGAGGGCATCAACGAATGCGCTCTCTCTAGAGATTCGTTCGTTCAGTTCTTGAATGTTGACAGATTCTTCCATATACTTAATTTTATATTGTTCAATTATATAGGCATGCATAAAGAATTAAGTAGTAGGTGACTTATTCTTGCAAGCAGTACGTATAACGCAAAGCATTTTTATTTATTGCCGAATTAAATAATTTTTTTGTTTGGGAGTTAAACTCAAATCGGTCATTGGGTTGACTATTCTGTGAATATTGTTTTTATGAGGGGGTGATTTGTTTTGCGGCTCATGAGACTACAAAGAAACCTCTTTAGGCTCTTGGGCAGTTGGCGGGTTGGGGATAAGTGCCGTAGTAGGAAATGGTGTCAGGCAGAACGGGGGAGTAGGCAGTTGGGAGTACTGTTCCACCATCAATATTAAGGAAAAGAAGGGTGCAGAGAAGCAGTTTTTTTATTTTTTTTGACATAGAATATGTATAATACGAAAAAAAGATGTATCTTTGCTAATTAAAATGTGTTATCGAAAATTGAATATCTAATTAAATATTAACTTCTTATGAAAAGTAGAAAAGTACTTCTCGGCTTGATTGTGGGCGTTTGTGTCTGCTTGGCAGGTACTGCGTCAGCCCAAAAAGCAAATTACCAAAGCAACAAACTTGTTGAAATTGGTCCCGACAATATCGGAGGTCGTGTGACGTCGCTCGTTGTCGCCGGCCATCCCGATGAGAACACTACCCTGCTGTATGCAGGCGCTGCCACTGGCGGCCTCTATACGCGTGAAGTCTCCCTTCTTCCCGATAGGGACACGGTGTGGGACTATGTGCCTTGTTATATCAACGGTGAGGAAGTCACCCTTCCCATTAGCAACATGCTGAAGGTGGACGATAGCACCCTGCTAATCGCCACAGGTGAGAGCTATTATGGCAAAGGCAATAAACTGAATAAGATGGCTGCTCTGGGTCGTGGCATTTTCCTTTTCGACATGAACTCGAACGAGTTTACCCGTCTCGAGAGAACAAATCCCGGTACCAATCTCGATGCCGATTTTGCCTCAGTGAACGATATGGCTATGATGAGATTGCAGGGTGTGACCTATGTGTTCGTCGCCACCCCTAAGGGCTTGTTCCGTTGGAACATCTCCCAGTCCAGCGACTGGAATGTGGCCCCTACCCGTATCTTCGAGGACGAGGTTCGCAGCGTGGTGCTCTCCAAGCAGTTCAACCGTGCCTTCTTCTCGAGCAAGGGTAACCTCTATAAGATTAGCGACGTGGTGAATAATTATGATATTGTCGACATCACTGGAAGTTGCAGCGCCTTCGGTCCCAACGCCTCTGCTATCGAACTGGCTCTGGCTCCCTCGGACGAGAGCTACCTGTATGCTATGGTGTGTAACAAGAATGGTCTGATGAGCGGCTTCTATCTGACACGCAACACCAACAACTGGCAGCTCCTCTCATCGAGCACCGTCACCCCATTCACCAACGCTGTGACCGCTAAGACTTGCGGTTCTGTGACCGTCAGCCCCACCGACCCCACCAAGGTGTTTTTGGGTGGTGCCAATGTATGGGTTGGCAAGGGCTATGTGGAGAATGCTCCCTATCAATGGACAGTTTCTTCCTCAAATGAGAGCCAGCTGAACTACGGTGACTATATGGCTTCGGTCTACTCTAGCAGAGTGTTTGTGCATTCCGGCATCCATCAGATTGTCCCCGACATCATTTGGAGAGAAGAATATTCGTTTATGTTTGAAGGCTATTATGTGGTGACTGATGGCGGTGTGTATTTCTCCCCCTCTTCTTCTTTCTCCTATTACGAGAATTATAACCGCGGTTTGAACAGCGTGCAGATTAATAGTCTGGCAGTTTGCCCCGATGGTTCGATTATCAGCGGTGCCAATGCCAATGCATGCCCCTTTATCGAGGCTCGCGTGGCTCACAATGGTGGCGACCGCTCGGTCACTTGGTATGACCGTGAGGGTTCGCAGACCAACCACATGGCCAACATCATTTGGAAAGGCAATGGCGGCAGTGTGGCAGCATCGCGCTTCAACCAGTACTCGCCTCTGTCGCGTCGTACTATCTTTGTCTCCTCGGCCAATGGCTCTATCGGCCGTTCGTATGCCGACTTTTCCAACTATACCAATACGCAGACTTGGACTAGCGACGAGTCCTTTATGACCGACCTGGTGCAGGGTGGTCCTGCCATCGGCCAGATTTATCTCTGGGAGACCGATAACAATGTGTACTCCAACGATAGCATGACTTTCGTCATCGATACCTTGGGCTTCATCAAGCGCAATGGCCAGCGTATGGATATTTCTATGAACTTCCAGATCCGTTCGGGCGACTCTATCATGGTGCTTGACCCTGCTCATGCTTCATACCCCTTCTGGCATGTGTTTGACCACAGCTTTACTGTGAGAAACGAGATGGTGCAGCGTGTTCACACACCCTATCTGAGCCGTATGTTGGCTGTGACTGTTGAAAACGATATGCCCCAGAACACCAATGTGTCCTACTGCTGGTTCCCCACCGACTTCCGCAAAGTGTTTGACGCCAGCAACGAGACTCGTTTCTGGAGCCACATCTACGGTGTGAATGGTGCAACTACCCCCCACCTCTATGTACGCTACACTGCCATGTCGCAGGATGGCGATTGCGCCTTTATCGTTGTTGAGAATGATACGCTGAATAAGTCTTTCTTGGTACGTGTCAAAGGCCTCAATACTGCCAACTACAATGCTTCGGTTGCTGAGATCCGCGATATGCTAAACTATAAGATTCGTACGCGTATCACTACTACCGATACTATTATGGTAGGTGACGGCAACTATTTCTTCGACCGTCGTATCTCCTCTATCACTGTCGATCCTCGTCCTGGCAAGGATGCCATCATGCTTACCTTCGATGGCTATGGCAATGATGCTCCCAATGTGGCTTATATAGATTATGCAACTGATACCAACCCCATCATCCGTTTTGTCCCCATCCAGGGCAACATGCCTGCCTATAGTGCCATGATTGAGTATACCACTGGTGCTACTTATGTGGGTACTGAAGAAGGTGTGTTCCGTACTTCTTCGCCCAGCGTCAGTGCTTGGGAGCCTTATGGTGCCTTCAAGGGTGTTCCTGTTACCTCGATGTATCAGGTTACCAACAACTATCCTAGAATTAAGTTCGTCGGTCACGATGGTGTAACCGAGGTGCCCTACATCTTCCCCCGCACCAAGTATGCCTACGCCATGTACTTCGGTACTTATGGTCGTGGTATCTTCATGGACAGCACCTATGTGGTTGACCACACCAACGAGATTGTCGACCCCGAAGATTATGCAGGTGAACTGGTTATCCCCAGCATTGAAAGTGTTGGTGAAAATGCCGTGCGTTTCTATCCCAATCCCGCTATCGACAATGCCACGATGGAGCTGACTGTCCAGACTCCCGGCAATACGGTGGTTCGCATCTATGACCTCACCGGTAAGGTTGTTTATTCCGAGAGCCTTGGTTATATGACTGAAGGCGTGCACACCCGTGCTATCGACTGCCAGGGCATGCAGCGCGGCATGTATCTGGTCAACGTGATTACCGGCGGCCAGAAAGCTACTTCTAAATTGATTGTAAGATAATAATAATTAGATGAAAGAAGAGGTACTGGTCGACAGAACACAGTACCTCTTTTTTATATATAATACCTTATATACCTTTCTATGGATAAGAATCTAGTTCAAGAATTGAAATGGCGCGGCATGATTCACGATATTATGCCTGGCACAGAAGAACACCTTGCCAAAGAGATGACCACCGCTTATGTGGGTATCGACCCTACAGCCGACTCACTCCATATCGGGCATTTGGTCAGCATCATGCTGCTCAAGCATCTCCAAATGGCTGGACATAAGCCCCTGGCTTTGGTGGGCGGTGCTACCGGAATGATTGGCGACCCCTCCTTCAAAGCTGCAGAGCGTAAGCTCTTGACGGTTGAAGAGGTGCAGCACAATGTCGACTGCATTCGTCAGCAGCTCTCGCGCTTCCTCGATTTCGACAACCCTGTCAACGGGGCTGAGATAGTGAACAACTACGACTGGATGAAGGACTACCTTTTCCTCGACTTTATCCGCGACGTGGGCAAGCATATCACCGTCAATTACATGATGACAAAGGACTCGGTCAAGAAGCGTCTTGAGACAGGTCTCTCCTTTACCGAATTCAGTTATCAGCTCCTGCAAGGGTTCGATTTCCTCACCCTCTACCGCACCAAGGGGTGCCGCTTGCAGATGGGTGGCTCTGACCAATGGGGCAATATTACCACGGGTACCGAACTTATCCGTCGCATGGAGGGAGGCGAAGCATTTGCACTCACCTGTCCGCTTATCACCAAGGCAGATGGTACCAAGTTTGGCAAGACCGAAGGTGGTAACGTGTGGCTCGATGCCAAGAAGACCAGCCCCTATAAGTTCTATCAGTTCTGGCTCAACTGCTCTGATGTCGATACGGCACGCTACATCCGTATCTTTACTCTATTCAGCAAGGAGGAGATTGAAGAGTTTGAGCGCCAACATGCCGAGGCTCCCGAGCGCCGTATATTGCAACGAGCCCTGGCCAAAGACATCACTTGTCGCGTCCATTCGGAACAGGACTATGAGGCGGCTGTGGCAGCCTCCGATCTCCTATTCGGTAAAGGCACTACCGAGCAACTCAATAGCCTTGACCGCGACACGCTTTTGTCAGTCTTTGAAGGTGTTCCCCAGTACACCATCAGTCGCGGCTCTCTTGATGAGGGCGTGAGTCTTATTGATGTAGCTGCAGAGGTGGGCATGTTCGCCTCCAAAGGCGAGATACGTCGCGAACTCAAACAGAACTCCATTTCCATCAATAAGGCAAAAGTTGGGGAAGACTGTCGTCTCACCGCCAGCGATATCCTCTCCTGTGGAAGCATCTTGGTACAGAAAGGCAAGAAGAACTACTACTTGCTCAATGTAGAGTAGTCTGTTTGGCGATAAACACAAAGGGCGACCCTGATGAGGGCCGCCCTTTTAAGTTTCTATGAATTGTGTGTTAGTAAAGAATCTCGTCCACTACCTCGATAATCTTTCCGTTGGTCTCGAATGAGATAACCTTCACCTCGGTCTCCTTCTTGCAAAGGAATCCCTTGATGCGGGCAATGCGGCACTGGTAGGTCATTTTATTCTTCAGGTTGCGGGCATAAAGCTCGGTGATTTTGTGCTTGGGGAACATGGATGCCACGGTGTCCTTGATGTCGTGGGGGTAGTAGCGCTCCTCAATATAGTAGCGTTCCTCAGAAGTCTTAGGAGTAAAGCGGATGGCCTGTTTGTCGCCGTCGCTATTGGTGAATGTTACCATGTAGGCGGTGCTGTCGCTAGCCATTGACCAAGTGACGTTAGTGGCTTCTTTGACCTGATTCTGGAAGTCTCTTACGTAGCGTGCAGGCACGTCATTTTCCTTAATGTTCTTCTCTTTCTGGGCGAATACCATTGTCTGGCACAACGCCACAAGTGCGATAAGTGCAACTATCTTTTTCATTTTGTGTTTATTATTAAGATAATATTGATTTCATTTCAACCTACAAAGATACATATTATTTGTCAAACTGCCAAATATATTATTTATATTTTTCTTCTTTTCAGTATCCTGTTGGGCTCTATTATAATGTAGTTAAGTGCTGGACAATTGCCGTGAAGATTCTGTCTCCAATTGCGATTGAATATAATTTCTTGTCGCACGACCCTTGGAAATGCCTCATCATTAGTAGTACAATGATGTGTATCGGATATCGAAAGCGGCGACGTATGAATTTGAGAAACAATGAAGAATAAAAATATTTGCGCTAATATTTGGTATATTCGACAATAATGTGTAATTTTGCATTCTGAATTGAACATAAATTTAAAACACAAACTAACTATTGTATATGACACCTACATTGTTAATCATCGTTTTGGTATTAGGCGTTTTGTTATTTGCCCTTGAGATTGTGGCTCTGCCAGGTGGTATTGCTGGCGCATTTGGTCTGCTGCTCACTGGTTTCGGTGTGTGGCAAAGCTATCTCATTTGGGGACCGACGATAGGTAACACTATACTCTGCATTTGCGCAGGTATCATTATCGTCTTGTTGGCAATATTCCTCAAGGCGAAAACTTGGAAGCGTTTTAGCCTCGACGAGGAGTCTGACAGCGTGGTTAATCAGATAGACCAGGTGGCCTTGGCGGTTGGCGCACGCGGCACTACGGTGGCTCGGCTTGCCCCTACGGGTAAGGCTTTGTTCGATGGGCAGTTGGTCGAAGTTCACGCTATCAATAAGTTCATTGACCCCGATCGTCCCATTGAGGTGGTGGCTGTCGATGGTTATCGTATTGATGTGTGTGAGGTGGCTGACACACGGTTCGATAAGCCGCAGGATTAACCCAGCCCCCTCTCCATTGCGAGATGGATTCCCCATGGGTTGTAAAAGAAAATAATAATCATCATAAATACTAATTCCTATGTCAATTACAACAGTTGTACTTTGCGTGTTGATATTCATCGCGCTGATTCTTTTCCTCTATTTGGTACCAGTGGGATTGTGGTTCCAGGCGTTGGTGTCGGGTGTCCACTGCTCACTCATCCAACTTATGTTTATGCGTTTCCGTAAGGTTCCTCCCAGCATTATTGTGAATAATATGATTAACGCTACCAAAGCAGGTTTGAAGCTGTCTCAAAACGAACTTGAGGCTCACTACCTGGCAGGTGGTAATGTAGGGAGTGTGGTGCAGGCATTGATTTCGGCCAACAAAGCCAATATGAACCTAGATTTCCGCACTGCCACAGCCATCGACTTGGCTGGTCGTGATGTGTTGAAGGCTGTGCATACCTCGGTCAACCCCAAAGTGATAGACACACCTCCGGTGGCCGCTGTGGCAAAAGATGGTATCCAGCTGATAGCCAAGGCTCGAGTTACCGTTCGTACCAATATCAAGCAGTTGGTCGGCGGTGCTGGCGAAGAGACTATCCTGGCTCGTGTTGGTGAGGGTATCGTCAGTTCTATCGGTTCCGCCATCACGCATAAGGAGGTGCTGGAGAACCCCGACAGCATTTCTAAACTGGTGTTGACCAAGGGTCTCGACAGCGGTACTGCCTTCGAGATTCTTTCCATTGATATTGCGGATATCGATGTGGGTAAGAACATCGGTGCCCAGCTGCAGATGGACCAGGCCAATGCCGACAAGAACATTGCCCAAGCTAAGGCAGAGGAGCGTCGTGCCATGGCTGTGGCTCAAGAACAAGAAATGAAGGCCAAGTCGCAGGAGGCACGCGCCAAGGTTATCGAGGCCGAGGCCGAGGTGCCCAAGGCAATGGCCGATGCCTTCCGTAGTGGTAATTTGGGCATCATGGATTACTATCGTATGAAGAATATCCAGGCCGATACCGACATGCGCGAGAGTATTGCCAAGCCGGCTGGTATGAAGCCCGTGCCACCAAAGAATCCAGAGCAGAAGTAGTCGTTTAATTGTATAGTGATAGTGGGAAATTGAAGGTCATTCACCCTTTATTGACTTTCAGTTTCCCACTTTTTTATTCTGAATATGAAGAAAATTGTGGCAATTGGAGCCTTGCTCATGGTCTTGTTTTTGACCTCTTCTTGGGCGCAGAATAGTTTAAACTCCACCCCCGATGCGATAATTGGCACCTATTGGCTTAAGCACGAGGGGGAAGTGTCGAAAGTGAGAGTCTACAAATGCAAGGATGGCAGCTATGCGGCGCAGTGTATATACTTGCAGGACAGCCTCGACAAGAAGACGGGAAAGATACGCCTCGATACTAAAAATCCGGATAAGAGCCTTCGTAATGTCCCTTGCAATAAGATAATTATCCTCCGAGACCTGCGCTACAATGCTAAGAAGCAGCGTTGGGAGGGAGGACGCATATATGACCCTACACGAGGGATTAATGCACACTGCACCTGCGAGTTTGAACCCGATGGCCGTCTGAAGCTCAGGGGGTCGCTGCTGGGGATAGGAGAGACTATATATTGGATAAAAATGTGAGCTATTAGATTTGTAATTGTGTGGTTAATGAACAGCGTCACGAAAATGTTTCTATCATTCATAAAATGACCTTGATATGAAAAACTATAAACTGATAGTATTAATCGCTGCCATATTGGGTGGCTCGGTATCAATGGCGCAAAATCATTTTACTGAGCGCGACACAATAGATGTACTGCATTACAACATTTGCCTCGACATGGGGCATCATCAGCCACAACATATACAAGGGTGGAGCGAGGTGACTATGCGGCTGCTGCAACCAACAGTGCAGGTGGCATTAGGCCTTGAGGCTGCCACCATCGACTCGGTGCAGGTGAATGGCGTAAGTGTTGCAGCGTCGGCAGTGGGCTACGACCGTCACCAGTTGCGCGTGCCTGTAGTGGGTGTTGCCGAAGGCGACACCCTATGTGTGAAAGTGTATTATGGCAGTTATGGCTGGCAGGGTAGTGACGGCGGTTTTTGGTGCGATGCGGACAAGTTCTACAACCTTGGCGAGGATCGTCTAACACGACCCTTCAGCATGGGGCGGAGCTGGTTCCCATGTAGCGATAGCGTGTACGACCGTGCAACATACAGTTTTGCCATTACGGCGGCACGAGGGTGGACGGCACTGTGTAGTGGCGAACATGATAGCACCGTGAGCCATACGGATGGTAGTCAGACGTTCTACTACACCCTTCGACATCCGATACCGACCTATCTGGCGGGAGTGAATGTGGCGCAGTATTATATTTATCAGCGAGATGTGGAAGGTTATTATGGTGTCTATCCACTGCGTGTGGCGAGTTTCAATGCCGATACAGCCGATGTGGCGCAGTGTTTCGCCTCACTCGACACTACATTGTCGCGTTTCGAGCGTTGGTTTGGTCCCTATCGTTGGGGTGGCATCGGTTTCAGTGCAGGGGGTCAAAATGCAGGCATGGAGCATGTAAACAACATTTGTGTCCGCACCGATGTATCAACCCGATACAATAGGATGTACTATCTTGTCGACCACGAGTTTGCGCACCAGTGGTTCGGCAATGTGGTGACATGCGACAATCTGCGCGACCTGTGGTTTAATGAAGGAGGTGCGACGTTTGCCGACCAGATAGTGGTGGGCAAGACCTATGACCGATATTCGCCGGCATCGTATCACAAACTGAAGGTACTGTCCCAGAATCCCAAGGACGAAGATGGCTTCCATCCGCTGTGCGGTATGCCGAACCAATATTCGTTCATGTCTAGTACCTATTACAAAGGGGCAATGGTATTTCACGAGTTGAGGCACTTGCTGGGCGATTCGGTGTTCTTTGGCATGATACGGACGCTTTTCGACCGCAATGCCTATACCAATATGGATAGCTACCAGTTGCGCGACTCGATGAGCGCATACAGTGGTGTGGACTTGACGGCATTTTATGATTTCCATATCTTCTCGCCGGGTTTTGCAAGCTATCATGTCGATTCGCTGCATACAGACGACGGTACTACCTCAGTTTGGCTGAGCCAGCTGCTGTGGGGTGCGCCTGAATATAGTACCCAAGCCCGTGTGCCAATTACCTTCTTTACTAATGCAGGCGACAGCATCACACGCGATGTGGAGAGCCGCGGCCGTTATGCCCAAGGACAGTTTCGGTTGCCGTTTGCACCCGACTATGCTGTCGTGGACTATTATGGCGTAACGGCTGCCGCCAGTATCTCCGACGAAGTGGTCATAGACGAGGTAGGAGAAATATCTGACATGTCATTGAATATCGAGTTCTGTCCTACCCATGTGACTGGCCCAACACGACTGAATGTGACGCTACAGTTTGGAGCCTCAGACGACCCGTTGCCCGCTGGCATTAAACGTTGGAGCAGTCGTCGATGGATTGTCAACGGAACCAAGGCTCAGGACCTACTCACCACCTCACGGTTTTATTTTGGCAACAGCT
>CAMYZD010000030.1 GCA_947303735.1 uncultured Bacteroidales bacterium
CCACAAAGAAGGATGTGTACCGTTCCTGAATTGTTTCTTGGCGAAACAGGTGGTGTATCAAGCCTGTTTTACCCATTCTGCGGGGTGAAACAATCACGGTATTTCGTCCATTGTCTATTTGCTTGATGAGAAAGGTTGTTTCTTCCTCGCGGTCACAAAAAAATGCTTCTGGAATGTCCTTTGAAATGATAAATGGGTTTGTTATATTATTGTATTTCATCATGGTAAGCTTTATTTAATTTATGATTATTACTTTTTAAATAATTGCAAATATAATAAAATTTCTTGGTTTGGAAACTTTTTGTTTCATGGTAGGAGGTGGAGGTGCATGGGAAAGCGGATAGGGGTGGATTGAGGATGGCGCATTTATTTTACAATCAATGGCGGAAAAAGGCTGCTGATTGGTAAAAAATGTGTACTTTTGCAGACTGTAAATTCGTTCTGTTATGCTGAAATATATTGCAGATAAGGAGCATTATAATGAGGTGCTGTTACGTTGCGAGGGCGTGAAACATGACCTTTGGATTGGGACGGCGGACCTTAAGGATTTGTATGTGGCCAGAGGAAAGGATGCCGAGCCGTTTCTTGCCGTGTTGGACCGTTTGTTGAAGCGTGGTGTAGAAGTGCGGTTGCTGCATGCCAAGGAGCCTGGGGAGAATTTCAGAGAGGATTTTGACCGATTCCCTGGACTGTGGACGAAGTTAGAGCGAAGGCTTTGCCCGCGTGTGCACTTTAAACTAATGGTTTTTGATTGTGCGGCGGCATATATAGGGTCGGCAAATCTGACGGGTGCAGGCATGGGGATGAAGAGCGAAAACGGACGGAATTTCGAGGCAGGAATATTGACCGACGACCCTGCGTTGGTGGATGCCGCTGCCGACCATTTGGAAGGGGTATGGCAGGGACAGCGTTGCGCCGGGTGTAGGCACAAGCATTTTTGTGGTGACCGCATTGATAGCTGAAATTAGCAATGGTTCCCGTTGTCAGGTAGGCGTTTGGTATTATTTGTTTGCCAGTGATGTTTGTATTTCGAGGAATTTGTGTATATTTGCATTTGGAAAGTAATGAATCATGGGCAACCATGTACGTATAATTCACTAATTTAAAAAAGAAATGAATCGTAACAAAGTTATTTGGGGATCGGCGCTGGTGCTATTCGGCATTGCGTGGATTGTGTGCATTGTTTTTCATATCAATGTTCTGTTTGAAGGATGGTGGACGATGTTTATCATCATCCCTTCGATATGCGGGCTGCTGGGAAATAGAGACAAGACAGGCCCTGCCATTGGACTGGGCGTGGGTGTGCTGTTACTGCTTGCAGAACGGGATGTCATTGAATGGGATATGTTTTGGAAGATAGGCCTGGCTGTACTTGTCATTGCGTTGGGTCTGGGTATGATGTTTGGCAATACGGTATCAAAGATAACGTCAAAAAAGAGGGAGGAGGACAATGTCTCACCTTTCGAGATACTTAACCGCGATGGGAAAAACATCCGCGTGGTGAATGCTTCGTTCGGAGAACAGAATCTGAGTTTTGGCGGGGAGATTTTTGAGGGTGCAGACGTGACAGCTTCGTTTGCCTCGGTTCATCTTGATTTGCGCGGAGCAACAATCAGTGAGGATGTGGAAATGAAGGTGAACTGCAAGTTTGCCGGACTGGTTATCTATGCGCCAAACGACTTGTTGGTCAAAGTGACAGCAGATTCGACTTTCGGCGGGGTTGACGACAAGCGGAGGATAATCCTCTCTAACCAGACACGTACGTTGTATATTTCAGGTTCGTGTGTGTTCTCAGGTATTGAGATTAAATAGGTTGTAGCACCTTATAGAAGTTGGCATTGTAGAATGGCATAGACATGCTGTTGTATGGCACGTGCTATAAAGGTTCCCAATAAATAGAAAGTGAAACATGCAGGATTTTGCAGCCATAGATTTCGAGACCGCCAATGGCGAGCGAAGCAGTGTGTGCAGTGTCGGGGTGGTAGTGGTTCGCAACGGCGAGGTACGCGATTCGTTCTATAGTCTGATACAGCCAGAGCCTAATTACTACAGTTGGTTTTGTCAGCGGGTGCATGGGCTGGGGCATGAGGATACGGACAGTGCCGAGGTTTTCCCCAAGGTATGGGCACGTGTGGCTCCGTTGATTGAAGGGTTGCCGTTGGTCGCACATAACTCGCCCTTTGACGAGGGTTGTTTGCGGGCGGTGATGCAGGTGTATCAGATGGACTGGCCAGGATATAAGTTTTACTGTACGTGCAGGGCGTCACGGAGAAAAATGCGTGGACTGCCGAATCATCAGTTGCATACGGTAGCCGAGGCGTGTGGCTATTGCTTAGAGAACCACCACCATGCGTTGGCAGATGCCGAGGCTTGCGCTGCAATAGCAATCAAGTTGTTGTAATAAGAAGTATCAAGGGACGGGGTCATAGCCTGAACCACCAAAGGGGTTGCATCGGAGAATGCGTTTGAACGCTAACCAGCCACCCTTGATGGGACCGTATTTTTTGATGGCCTCGATGGCGTATTGCGAGCAGGTGGGTGTGTAGCGGCATGAGGGCGGTTTGAGCGGGGAGATACAGGTGCGGTAGAACCAGATGAGGGCAAGCATGACCTTGGAAAGCAGGCGCATGAACAGGGTGTAGAGCAAGAACACTGCTTTGCTGAGGCTATTCCATATTTGGGCGAGAGCACTCATGGTTGTTGAGAGGGGGGAGGGTTGAGTTGCTTGTTAACGGCTTCGATTAGCATGGAGGTGAGCCGGTCGAATTTGTGGTTGAGTGTCTGGTAGCTGAGTATTTCGTTATGGATGTAGTTTAGTGCCAAGACGATAGTGGTATCGTGGCACTCGAGGTATTGGTAGAGTGTGGGTTTGTGAAGGCGGTAACACTCGCGGGTGAGGCGTTTGACACGGTTGCGGTCGACAGCGTGGTGGAATTTCTTTTTGGAAGTGGCAATAAGAACCTGAGCCGGGGTGCCGGGAGGCAATAGCTCACGCGGACAGACCATCCAGTGAACGCTGTAGGGGAAGAGGATGAATTTATGTCCCGACAGGAATAGAGCGTCGATTAGTTTCTTGCTGCACAGGCGCTCATGTTTTCCGAAGGTGTACATGACGGGCTGTTATTCGATGTTGGCCTTTTCTGCCATGGCTCTGATTTGAGCTTCTTTGGCAGCCTGCCGTTCGGCGCGGCGGGCAGCGGCCTGGGCTTTGCGTTCTTCTTGCAGTTGTTTGTACTTGGCCTTATTGGCGAAGACGGATTTGGGTTTCTTTGTTGCGCCAGAGATGGAGGTGGTACCTTTGTGGGAGGTGTCCTTTTTGAGGGAAGAGGGACGGGAGATGACGGCTTCGTCCTGGCCTTTGCCGTTGATGTAGTTTTCGATGGCCATAGCCATGGAGGGGGAGGCTTTGGTGGGGGCAGCGATGGTGAGTTTGATGCCAGCGGCTTTGAGAGCGGCATGGGTGGAAGTACCGAAAGCGGCGATGGTTACCTGTTCGTTTGCCAGGTCGGGAAAGCTTTGAAGAAGGGAGCGCACCCCGATGGGAGAGAAGAGGCAGATGACATCGTAGTTCTTGAGGTTGAATTGCTTGAGGTCGCGAGGCACGGAGGTGTACATCGTGGCTTTGGTGTATTTGAACTTTGCCTTGTCGAGCATTTTGGTGTACTCGGTTTGCTTTTCGTCGGAGCAGGGGAAGAGGAATTTCTCATCGCGGTGTTTGGAAAGAACCTCAATGAGGTCGGCAAAGTACTGGTTGCCAAAAAAGATTTTGCGTTTGCGGTATTGGATGTAGTTCTGGAGGTAGTGGGCGATGGCTTCGGACGAGCAGAAGTATTTCATGGTGTCGGGGATGACTTCGCGAAGTTCTTTTGCCAGTCGGAAGAAATGGTCGACTGAGTTTTTGCTGTTGAAGATGACAGCAGTGTATTCGGTGAGGTGGATACGTGATTTACGGAATTCGGAGGCGGTCAAGCCAACAACTTCGAAGAATTTAAAAAAAGTGATGTCAACGTTGTATTTTGTGACTAAATTCTTGTAGGGGGACTTCTCCAAATCGGCAGGTTCAGGCTGCGAAACGAGGATTTTCTTGACTTTCATGAATCTTATTCTATTTTCTCAACGCTCGGTCTATGAGTAAATTACAACTTTAATTAATGCTATAATCGGTACGATTTCGAGAATGCAAAGATAATAAAATAAATAGAATTTTGAAGTTTTTGAGTTTGTTAAAATTATTTGCATGCCGCGGAGGAACCTTACGATGAAGAGGAATGCAAGGATATATAAAAGGATGTAGAGGAAGGTTTGCCCGACGTAGTCGGTATAGAAGATGAAGAATGCGAGGCCAGTGGTGGCGATGGCGTAGAGGAGATGATAGATGTAGTTGCTGGAGAGGTAGAGATGGACGGATTCGGAGTTGTCGAAAGCGTTGCCGATGAATCGGATGATGCCATTGCGGGCGTAGTAGACGATGCAGGAGGCAAGGAGAATGAGGATGTAGTTGAGGATGTCGAGCCAGACGTTGGTGACGTGAGGCATGAAGGCGTAGTAGGCAACGAGGGAGGCAGGGATGAGCATGAGGGGAGCGATGATGGCTTGGTCGGTAGCATGGGTGAGGTTGGCATCGCGAAGCATGCGGTCCATAGCACGGTGGTCGATGGCGGAGTGCAGGATGTCGAGGATGGATATTTGTTTGTTGCGGATGAAGAGGCTGATGAGGAGCATTGAGAGAGCGATGAAGATGAGCAGCCAGCCGGCAGAGCCTTGGTGCTGGATGGTGATTTCGTGGCTGTTTTGAACGGCGAGTTGATGATGGGTGAAAAGACTTTTGCGCAGCACGGGTTCTACTTTGCCCATGGGGATGAAGAGGGTGTCGTAGGCGCAGATTGTCTGGAGACTGTCGGCTGTAGAATCGGCCAAGAGGGCATAGGGTGGCAATGTGTCTATTTGCGGCATGGACTATCGAATAACTATCATTTTTTGTACATGTATGCCCGTACTGCCGTGCAGTACGAGAGTATAGGTGCCAAAACGTAGATGGGTGGCTGAATATTGTGTGAAAGAGGTATGAGGTGCAATATTTATTTTGTCGACGGGTTGCCCGATGATGTCGAAGACAGTGATAGTGCGGGTTTCGGAGCTTTCAGAGTAGTGCAGGGTTGTTTGGGTGGATACGGGGTTAGGGGAGATGGTGAAAAGACCGTGGGTGCCATTGGACGGCAGGGGAGGGATAGAGAGCAGGGAGTCGGGTGCGGGGGTGCCGCAGGGCTGTTGCCAAAGGGCAAGGGGCAGGCGGATGTCGTCGATGCGAGCGCAGTCGTCGCGTTGGCTAATGGAGGCGTTTTTTTGATAGACCCATTCCAGTCGGTGACGACCGGCGGTGAGGAGACGGGCATGGCGTTGCCAGCCGCTGTTGCCGCTCCAGTAGCCTCGTTTGCGACCATCGACATAGAAGTATAGCCAATCTTTATCTTCGCTGGAGACGTTGTAGAAGAACGAAAGGGTGTCGTCGAAGAGGACGTCGATATCAAGAGCGAGGACGGATTGTTGGTTGTGGTCGATGGGGGCGGAACGGGCACAATAGCGGCCGTTGTGAGGCTGGAAGGAGTCGATTTGCCAGGGATAGAGATTGGGATGGTGCCAAGGCATGTTTGTGAAATCAGCCGTTTCGAATGGTTCAAGGGTGTTGTAGGCGGTAAAGTAGTAGGTGTAGGTGTGGCTCCATAGGCCGTAATGGGGTGTGATAGTCAGTTGCAGGTGGGAGGGGTTGTCGGGGATGGTGAAGGGAATAGTGAATTGTTGTGGGCACGGAGTGAGCGACGTGGATTGGTCTGGGGTGATGGATAGGTTTATAGAATCGGCAGGGTAGGCCAGAGTGACAGACAGCAAGTAGGTGCGGTTGGGTATGAGTTGGAGACAGGGGGTGGTGTCGGTTTCGAGAACTTGCAATTGGGTGAGCACTGGACGAAGGTCGGGCATTGGGATGTTGACGGGAAGGGTGTTGTAGTAGGTGCCGTCGCTGTCTTGTATCATTATGATGACGGAGAGGAGAGGTTCAATGCCGGGGTAGCAGTTGCTAAGATTGAAGGTGACAAGGGTGTCGGCCAAGCTGGGAAGGAAGGGAATGTAGAGGAAAGGTTCGGTGGGCAAGATGACGCCTTGATCGCTGTATCGGGTCAGCGAGATGCGATGTTGACGGGCCGGAGTGAGGCCTTGGTTTTTGATACGGAGGAAGAGAAGGGTGTCGTCAAGGTGGTAGTGTGTGACGGCAAGGTAGGGTTGGGCTGGATGGTAGACTTTGAGATGCTTGATGGCGCAGGGGGCTTCGTGTCGGGTTGCGGTGAGCGTGATGCTGTCGGCGTTGATGCTATGGTCAAGCAGCAGTTCGACTTCACCGTTTGCAGGGACAATTGTTGTGCCGAGAAGTAGGGTGTTGGCCGTTGCAGTGATGCGGGCATGAGGGGTGCAACGCAGGTGGAGGATTGAGTTGCCTGCCGGAATGCTGTCATCGAGTGAGATTGAGAGGGTGTCGGCATGAGTCCAGTAAGGTGTCATGGATGGGTCGCCGAGGAGGCAGTAGATTTCCCAGTAGAAGGCGTCAAAAGGGGAGCCGGCCATCGTGACGGCACGGCAGCCTTCGTAAAGCACTTCGCCAAGGGTGGCGGGTGGCTGAGCGGTGGCTGAGTCGACAGGGGTGACAAGTTTGTGGAGTGCCCCGGGATAGGGGTTGTCGAAAGGGGGGGTATCGGTGAGGGGGTATTGGGCACCGATGCTCCAGTAGTAGTCTTCGGTCCAAAGGGTTTCGTTGGTGGCACCAATTACACCGACGGCTCCGCCGGATGAGGAACGCAGCAGTTTCTCGCCGAAACAATCGCCTGCGAAGGCGTTAGAGAGGCAGCAGTTGTTTATGAAAACGGTGGGTATGACGGAGAAGGAATCGATGTCGTTGGAGGTGACCAAAGGGGCACTCCAGCCCCTACTGGTGCAATGTGCGGTATAGTTGACCATGGTGTTGCCAGGGGTGATGGCTTGGAGAATGCTGTCCTTTTGGAGATTTGAGGTTGGATTGCGAAAGCAGACAGTGTCGGTGGCGGTGTGGTATTCATTGACCAGTTGTGCCGCATAGTTGACTTGTCCGTTGGTGGTAATGGGAGCGGGTGAGCGGTCTTCGGCACCTGCCACCAGAAGCACCTGGTGGAAATCGTCACACCAGAGCCCCTGTTCGTAGGCAATTATTTTGGACAGTACTTGTTGCAGTTGGTTGGTGTCGGTTACGGAGAGGCGACCTATGAAGGCTTCGGGGATGTAGTCGTTGGTGAACTCGGCATAGTACATGTCGGTGAAGTGGTTGTTTAGGCCTGAGGGAGTGTTTTTCCCCAACCAAGCGGGGATGTGGTCAACGTCGCCTACCAGAAGTATGTACATGGGTGTATTGCCGGATGTGGCATAAAGGTGGCTCAAAGAGTTCCGGATGCTGTCTTTGTATGGGAGGGCAGGGCAGAGGAGGTGTGTTTGGAATCCTTGCATTCGCTTCCATTGAAGGAAGTTGGTGAGGAATGGAGCAAAATCGGTGGGGGACACAACAGCATAAAGTCCTGGAGAATCGGAGGGGGAATTTTTGGAAGCGGGGGGGAAGGATGCCTGAAGCCTTGGGGCGGGGGAGACTGTGCTGCCCGATTTGGTGACGTAGGTCTGACCCCACGAGGCCGACAAAAGCAGCATGGAGCAGAGCATGACCGAAACCCGTTTTAAAACAGCCGAAGACATCATAAACAGAATGCAAAAATAGCCAAAAAAAACGACATAATAAAAAAAAGTTGTATATTTGCATTCTGAAAGATATTGGGCATGTTGCCCTCTTGCTGGCGTAGAGGATGGAAGTATCTGCTTAAATGTCAGTGGGGACATGGACTTTAAGCAGGAATTGCTTCTAAATATTGAAATAATTAAGGTGAGTAAATATAAAACAAAATATAGTTATGAAACGGCTTAGATTATTATCAGCGATAGTGGTTGTGATGCTGCCACTATTATTAAAATCTCAAGTGTATGTAAGGGACTATGCCTTTGGTTCATACACTACAACGTTTTCATCAATAGCCATTACAGGTACAGAGTTGACAACACTTAGCGGGACAACCTCGGAAGAAGTGACATTGCCATTCTCGTTTCCGTTTGGCGAGGACACCTGTACATCAGTCACGGTGGGCAGCGACGGTCAGATAGCAATCGGTGATGTTGATCCAAACGACATGGGGAGTTTTACCCCTCATACTGATGACATGAGTATCATCTGTCCGTTAGCTATGGACTATATGATTGTACCCGCGATGGGAAGTCATGTGTATTACGAAGTTTCGGGCATGGCACCTTCGAGGGCTGTCACCATTGAGTACAACCATGTGTATCTTGTCGGATCAGGAACGGATCACATGACATTTCAGGTAGTGCTTTATGAGACAGGTGACATAGCCTTTGTATACGATACGATAAACATTACCTCTCCGCTGACAGCATACGTTTTTATGCGTGAGCATTCCCACGATGCCGCTATATCGTTGGCAGGTCAGTGGAGTTCGCCTCAGTCATCGTTTTATATCAACCCCATCTCGTTGACAAGTACCAATCTTCCGGAACGCGGTTTGACGTTGACATTTACGCGAATGGATAATAGTTGCCCGCGTCCACAAGATTTCCATTGCATTTCATTTGCACGCGTTGACAGTGTTGTGCTCAATTGGAGCTCGAATACAACCTCTTCGTTGTGGGAGTTGCGTTATGATGTGTCGGGTGTCCATGTGGACAGTATGCAAAATGTTATTTCGAGTTTGTCGGATACGTTTGCCGTGTGTTCAACATTGGTGGCAGGCGTTGTTTATGATTTCTACCTCCGTACCGACTGTGGCTTAGAGCAGAGCTTCTGGGAAGGCCCGGTAAGGGTCAGCCCTGGTTCGTATAACATGCCGGCTACGGGAACGAATACTATTTATGCCTGCGGTGCGATGATTTATGATGACGGAGGTGCCACGGGTAATTACTCCAATTATTGCAATTCGACTCTTATCTTGATGCCTTCACATCCCGATTCATTGGTGGTAATAAGTAACGGTACACTCACCACTGAGTCGTGCTGCGACCACTTGTATGTATTTGATGGTGTGGGGACATCAGGCACTTTGTTATATCAGGGACAGGGTTCGGGAATGACAGTTCCCCGAATTCGTTCCACTTCGGGACCCCTGACAGTTCAATTTACCTCTGACGGAAGCGTTGTTTATGGAGGTTTTGCACTCCAGGTGAATTGTGAGAGAGCTCCCCTGTGCCGCACTGTGACGGACGTTGAGGTTTCGCACATTGCCGGTGCGTCAGCTTTTGTGAGTTGGTCGTTGGTTGGCTTGACAGCCGATCCATCCGGTTTTGTTGTTACATTGAATAACCGTACGGATTCCACAGCAGGTCCTGTTACTTTTGAGACCACCGACAACTATTATTTCTTGTCGGGACTTGAGGAGGGGACTGAATATTCAGTCAGTGTAGCAAGTATCTGCGGTACCGATACTTTAAGAGGCGACACGTTAGATTTTACCACACGTTGCCTTGTGGGTGGCACGACCATCGCCTCCGGTACAGGCACATCGCAAACTACAGGTGTACCCGTCAATAGTTCTTGGGGAAACACTTTCTGCCAGAGCATATACACTGTTGCTGACTTGAATGCCATGGGTCTGTCGGCAGGTCCCATAAACGGAATCACTTATACATGGTCTTCAGCAGGTAGTTATAACAAGGATATTGTGATTTTTATGGGTCAGACTACCAATAGTGTATTCAGTAGTTTTTCTCCGTTGACAGGAAGCATGACACAGGTTTATAGCGGAACGCGCACCACCGCTGACGTGGGAACTATAGAGTATTATTTCACTACACCTTTTGTATGGGACGGTGTAAGCAATATTGTGGTTTCGTCGTTTGTTAACCAGCCATCGGGTGTAAGCCATTCTTCTTCTGGCTTCTACGGATACAGTACCAACTGTGGCTCAACACGTACAATATATGGTTACAAAGACGGTACGGCCTATACCATGAGTAATCTTACCACTAATTCGAGCACAAGTACAAGTAGTTATCGTCCCAATATCCAGTTTATCAAACCCTGTGACACGACAGCAACTTGTGTGGCACCCAATGTGATTGTGACTGAAGTGCTGGCTGACAGCGTTTCGTTGATGTGGGCACCGGGTAATGGTGAGACATCGTGGAACCTCTATTACATGCTTTCAGGAGATACCAGCTGGACAACTGTCGCCACAAATGTAACTGAAACAAGCTATACGTTCACTAACCTTGTCCCCATGTCGGAGTATAACTTCCGTGTCGACCCAGTCTGTTCTACTGGAGATGTGCATGCCATTGTGACGGTTTCGACTCCCTGTGTTCCGTTGATGACGCTTCCGTTTACAGAGAATTTTGAGAACTTTGCAGCCACATCGACCATTGGCTCTCCCACGCCCAGTTGTTGGACCCGTGGTACCAATTACAGTTACACGTACTATCCTTACCGTTCTTCCACTTATGCATACAGCGGCAATTACTCAATGTATTTCTATGCCAGTGGCACATCCTATTATTCATATCTTGCACTCCCGGCAATAGGTATCCAGATGGACTCCTTGCAGGTGAGTTTTGCTGCCCGAAACACCAGTTCTAACTATAATATCCATGTGGGTGTGATGACTGATCCCGACGACTTCTCTACCTTCACTCAGGTGTCAACAATTCTGCCTTCTGCCACCAGCACTTGGCAGATGTTCGAAGTGCCGTTGAGAAATTATACCGGCAATGGACATTATATTGCTTTCGCATGTAGTGGAACAACAAGTTATATGTATATTGACGACATCGAGGTGGACTATATTCCCACTTGTCCCCGTCCTTCGAATTTGACTGTGGTGAATACAACCACCTCCACGGCCAGTATCCATTGGGATAGCGATTCGGCCAATTACTTTGAGATAGAGTACGGCCCTGTAGGATTTGCCCATGGCACTGGCACCGTTGTCAACAGTATGTCGGACAGCGTAACGCTCTATGGCCTCAACCATTCATCTCGCTATGAAGTTTTTGTTCGTTCCATTTGTTCGGCAATTGATTCGTCATACTGGTCGTTCCCAGTTTATTTCACCACGGAATGCGGTATCATCGACACGCTCCCCTACATCCAGACATTTGCAGGATGGGGTTCAGGCACCAATGCCCGCCCGGCATGCTGGACTTGTGGCGGCTATAGTTCGTATCCGTATATAACCAGCGAAGTTGATGATATGGGTAACGTATTACGCAATAGTTTGTATATGTATACGTATAGTGCCAACCTGGTCTATGCATCACTGCCCCCGTTAGACAGTGTGTCCTATCCTGTTCATCTTACTCAGGTCGTCTTCGAGGCTCGCACACTTGCCGCCTATGAGAATAGTCACAGAATTATTGTGGGTGTGTGTTCCGCTCCTGGCAATCTGAGCACCTTTGTCCCGGTAGACACAATTATGCCTACAGCAACTTTCAGCCAGTATGAAGTGTCGTTCGACTTGGTCACCAGCGGTGGCAGATACATTACATTTGTTTCGAGCTCAGCAGATGGCAACACGAACAACTCGGTTTATTTGGGTACGGTAGAGGTGGATCTGATTCCTCCTTGCCCAAGTCCTAACAACCTCACGGTGACAAACAATACCGCCAGTTCCGCCGAACTTGGATGGAATCCCCGTAGCACCGCCGCCGCATGGCAGGTTGAGTATGGAGCCCATGGTTTTGTTCTTGGAACCGGCACTCGGATTACCACCACAAACAATCCGCTTGTCATTACGGGTCTTTCGGCCTCCAGCCACTATGATTTCTATGTCCGTAACATTTGTGGCGTAGGCGATACCTCCATCTGGTCACGTACCCCGGGTAGTTTCTTCACCTTGCAGAATCCTGCATCTGTTCCCTATTTCTACGATTTCGAAAATGCCACTGAATGGGACAACTGGCAAACTGTCAGCAATACTAATGTCAACTGGTACCGAGACACAGCCGCTGGCAACGGCACACCGGGATATGGCAATACTGGAATATATTCCATGTATGTCTCTGCCGATACCGGCCGCACCTTCAGCACCGATCTTAACCAAGTGGTCAACACGGCAGCCTATCGTGATATTGATTTCGGTCCCAGTGATTCCAGTTTCACTCTGACATTCCGAGCTGCAGCAGGCGGTACGCCTTCTGCCGGCTACGATGCCATGATGGTTTTCCTGGTCGACCCATACATACCGGTTGCCCCCACCTCTCAAAACATCACTTCACCATGGGGTAATGTCCTTGACATGACTCCGTTGGCTACAGTCCGCCTCAGTCCTTACTGGAACACTTACACTGCCACCCTCGACTACATCCATGGCGTCCACCGTCTTGCATTCTTCTGGTTTAACCAGTCAACTGCCTCCACACCATTTACCGCTGGCCCATCTGCTGTAGATGATGTCAGAATCGACTATATTGGCTGTCCCCGTCCATCGAATGTCCATGCCGATAATATTACCACGGCAACGGCAACTATTGTTTGGGACGGTCCCGATGTGGCTGATTACCGCATTTTGTGCCGCAACAATCTCGGTAACATAGTTGCTTCCGAGGTGGTTCACACCAACAGTGTCCATATTACTGACCTCTCACCGGGAGTGCGTTATTCTGTACTCGTGCGTCGACTCTGTAGTGCAACTGATAGCTCAACAACCTCGGTACTCTATTATTTCTCTACCAATTTCTGCAACGAAGGATACTCCGATACCATTGGAAGCACCACTACCGCCACCACCTCTTATAACCTGCCCGTATGCAATTACTACAACTACTCCTATACCCAGCAGATTATTCCGGCATCCCAACTTTCTGGAGCGGGTACTATTACCGGTATCCACTTCCTCTACAACGGGTCATCGACCATGACTGCTAAGACCAACTGTACTGTCTATCTTGGACATACGAGTTCGGATGCTTTCGCCAGTGCCGACTCCGCCATTTCTGTAACAGGGCTTTTCCCCGTCTATGCGGGTGGCCTCAATTGCTCAAACGGCTGGAACTACTTCCAGTTGAACACACCGTTTGCCTATAATGGCACCGACAATCTTGTGGTGGCAATCGATGACAATAGCGGCTCCTACAACAGTTCTTCTTATACTTTTGCAGTTGAGCCTACCCCTGCTTCGCAGGCATTGGTGTACTACAGCGATTCGCAGAACCCCAACCCCGCCTCCGACAACACATTGTCCAACTTCACTGGCACCAAAGTTATCCAGAATTTCAACAACGTGATGTCCTTCGACTTCTGCCCACCTTCCTCTTGCCCGCACCCCGTGTTGCGCACACCTATTGTCCGGAGCACAAGCGTCACCCTCCGTTGGCGTAACACTGCCACCGAATACCAGTTCAGTTACCGTCTGGCATCATCCACCCACTGGATTACTGATGAATTACGTCTAACAGACACCTCCTATACTATACATAATCTCCTCCCGATGACTGATTATGTGTACCGTGTGCGTCAAATCTGTGACTCCACAGGCTTCTCCGACTGGACTTCTGGCCAATTTAACTCATCCGACATTCCGTGTCTCTCTCCCACAGGGCTGCATGTCACGCAGGTGACCAATAAATCCGTGTCGCTTGCATGGAATCCCGAAGAGAACAACATCGGTTATCGTCTGCATGTTTTCAATTCCTACTTCGACAGAACGTCAACCTGTTATCTTGCCCGTGGCACTATATCTGGTCTCACTGCCAATACTGTCTACTATGCCACTGTTCAGGCAACATGCCAGAATTTCGACGATCCCAGCCAATGGAGTGATACCATTCAATTTATCACCGACGTTTGCCCCGATGCCACCAACCTCGTTGCCAACGATATTCAAGGTAATAGTGTAGTCCTCGACTGGACCGAAGGCGGTCGTGCTGCCCGTTGGGAAATTCAGTACGGTCAAGCAGGATTCCAGCAAGGTGATGGCTACTCCATCATTGCCGACTCCCACCCCTATACCGTGACAGGTCTCGTCGGTGAAAGTACATACGATTTCTACGTAAGAGCCATTTGTGACGATGACTTCTTTAGCGAAGGCTGGTCAAATAGAGTAACCGTTTCCACTCCATACAGTTCCATCAACAGTGTCACCGATGATGCACGAGTCAAACTCTTCCCCAACCCGACCAGTTCCGACGTCCTCCTATCGCTCCCGTTGGCCACAAGCCCCGTTCAAGTGGAAGTGATTGATATTTCTGGTCGTACGCAACTCTCACTCACCCTCCCCGCTGGTACCGAATCGACACAACTCTCCACATCACAACTCCGACAAGGAGCCTATTTCGTCCGTGTTACTGGCGACAGCATCAACACGGTGAAGAAGCTGATTGTCCGTTAACGATTGGTTTTACTTCCAATAGAAAAGCGGGTCATCTAAAAGGTGGCCCGCTTTCCTTTTCATCCCTCGAGTCTATGGGTTCTGTACATATCTCTCACATGGCAAGAATACTATAGACTTTTCAATGCCTCGTCTACTCATTACGGTTGCACTTTCCTAAATTCCACTGTCTGCTACCCCAAAAATCCCCACTCAAAGCAATACTAACTTCATTTTCAATTGTTAAATAATGTTGTAACTCAAAGTATTATTTGTTTTTTTCGTAAAGATTACCTATTTTTGCAAATTCAAATTGTAATATAGTTTTTCTAAAGAAATCAATTTAGTATGCTGTCAATCATGAAACTATCTTATCTGAGTACAAGGCTGTCATTACAGTGGGTTTTACAAAGTGTATCTTTTTTTACAATAGTTGCCCCTGTTATTCCACAAAAATAGGTCTTCAAAAGGTAAGTCTAAAGAAATGAGTACTGCTACTAATCACATGATCTTCTCACCATATTCGATTACCTCAATCGGGCATATATATGTCGTTTGAAGTATTTTTTTTTATAATCATCACTACGAAAATTTCCATTTAAATTTTTTTATTAATTAACATTTTTCAGTATGAAAAGATTCCTTATTTCTCTGCTATTAGCTTTTATGCTAATACCTGTTGTGACACAGGCGCAGACGCACTATGTGGTCCAAGTAGGCAGCGGAACATCGACCAATCCGAATGTTCCAGCCTATACCTACTGGGGCTATTCGTATGCGCAAATGATTTACACTGCCTCCGAGGTGGGAATTGATGGAGAGATCGACACGCTCTCTTTCCAAGTAGACAATACTACTACCACCCGCTTACTTGCCATCTATATGGCTGAGGTTAGTACCACATCCTTCTCTGGAAGTGGTGCAGTTCCCGCGTCAAATTTCCATTTGGTTTACACGGGTAACGTCACCTTCTCTGCAGGTTGGGTGAACATTCCTCTCGACAGTACTTTCAATTACAACGATACTGGTTCGTTGGTTATTGCAGTGCTTGACAACACTGGTTCTTACGATTACCCCTATACGTACTTCACTGGTACAGTGGCTTCCAACAACCGTGCACTGTATGACTACAATGACGACGATCCTTATACCCTCAGCTCCCCGCTTAGTGACGCGGGTACTTTCCTTCCCAATATCCGTTTAGGTATTAATTCATACTCTCTCTATTGCGCTCAGCCCTCCGATGTGGCTGTAAGTGGCATCCATGATGACCAGGCTACCATCTCTTGGCATGAAAACGGTGCTGCCACTGCTTGGGATGTGATAGTAAGCGACTCTGCTATTACCGACTTCTCTTCCGCCTCCGTTGTCTCTGTTTACGACACCTCTTACACCGTTTATGGACTTGACGCCAACACTAATTATTACGTTTACGTACGTGCATCCTGCTCCTCCTCTGATTTTAGCGGATGGACAAATGCAGCCACCTTTACTTCTGCTTGTTCTGGTCAGACCACTCTGCCCTATACTACTGGTTTTGAAGGTATCAGCACTGGTCAATTGCCCAACTGCTGGCAGCAGTTGCTCTCCGGCAGCAGCGGTGCAGGCTCCTTCCCAGCTGTTTACGAATATGCCAGCAATGCCCGCAACGGCAATGTCTATTTCGAGTTTGAGAGCAGCGTTGGTGCTACCGAGCTTGCAGCTATGCCCACCATGGACGACATCAGCATGCTCCAGTTCACCTTCTATGCTTCTTTGATGAATCACAACTTTGTGCTTGAAGTTGGTGTGATGGAAGACACCTCTTTTGTCCCTGTTGACACTATCGACCTCATCACCGGCTCTGGCAATAACTGGCATGGTTCTTACAACCGCTATCAAGTCTTCTTCAACAATTACTCCGGCACGGGCGACCGTATCGCCATGCGCGTCACCTCTGGTGGCAGCTATACCCTTATGATGGATGATTTTGAGGTCGATTATGCTCCCAACTGTCTGCCCGTCTCCCATCTGGCAGCATCCTATGTTGGTGCCGACACGGTTATCCTCAACTGGCAGGCCGGTGGCTATGAGAGCAGTTGGCTGGTCAGCGATGGCACTAATTCCTTTGAGGTATACGACACCACCTATACTTTCGAAAACCTCAACCCCTCCACCCAATACACTTTCAGCGTCTACGCCCTTTGCGGCGACACCAGCGAAGTGCGAACCCTTTCCCTCCGCACTGCCTGTGGCGCACTGACAAGTCTTCCCTTCTCCGAGGACTTCTCCAGCTATGCAAGTAGTTCCTATCCCGATTGCTGGACTCGCATTCTTAACGCCAACAACTACCCCTATGTTACTACTAGCTATGGTCAAGCAATGATGTTTGGCGGTCTCGCTGCAGCCATCTCTCCCCGCATGCCTGTCCCGGTGAACCAAATGGTCGTCTCTTTCGACCTGCGTCGTGAGGGCTCTTCGTCTGGCGACATGCAGTTTGGCTATACGCTCGACCCCAACTCTGTGGACAGCATGGTGGTACTTGAGACCATCTCTATCAGTACCTACTCTACTTATTTCCATTACGAATTCTCCTTCCCCAACGATACCTGCACCCAGCCCGTCTACCTCGTGTGGCGTCCCACTGGCACATCAAACTGGTACCACTGGCTTGACAACGTTCTTGTCGAAGGAGTCAGCTCCTGCGCCAAACCCCTTAACTTCCACTGCACCGCCAATGCAACTGGCGACAGCGTGGCTTTTGAATGGAGCGATACTTCTAATGCTACCGCATGGCAACTCTTCATCGGCACACACGGTACCAACCCCAATGATGATTCTCTCATCTTTGTCTTCGACTCCTCCTATGTCTTCACCGACCTTCAGATGGGTACCTCCTACGATGTATATTTACGTACCGATTGTGGCGACACCGTCAGTACTTGGGTCTCCGTCATGAGTGTCGTTCCTGGCAGTTTCAACCTGCCTGAGACTGGTACCTATTCTATCACCGGCTGCGGTTATACTATTTATGACAATGGCGGCCCCAGCGGCGATTATTCAACCAACAATAATAGTACGCTCACAATTTATCCCTCTTCAGTCGACTCTGTGATTCGCATTTGGGGTACTTGCACTGCTGAGTCAGGTTACGATCACCTTTACATCTACGACGGTCCCGATGCTAACAGCCCTCTCTTCTTACAAATCGAGAACGGAACCATCGATACCCTCACCTCCACTACTGGTCCTATCACTATCCGGTTCACCTCCGATGGTAGCACTCAGTATTCAGGATTTGAACTCTTCACCGACTGCGTTGGCGCGCCCAATTGCAACAGCGTTACTGACATCACTATCCTTCCTGGTGTAACCTCTGCTCTCATCTCTTGGACTCCCGGTGTGCTCGGTACTTACAATGGTGCTGATGTGTCATACAAAGCAACTTCCGACACAGGTTGGACCTACGCTTTCACTACTGCCGAAACCTACGGAGCCATCTCAGGTCTGACCCCGCTCACCGAATATCAAGTCCGCGTCATTGCTTCCTGCGATGAAGGTACCGCCGCCGAAGAAACGGCCACCTTCACTACTACCAACTACGGTTGTGCGGTGATTGACTCCACCAACTCCGTTAGCGACACCATTGGCAATGGCACTTCCCAGAACAGCTATCTGCCCAGCTATAGCTTCTACGACTATAGCCTCTCTCAGCAGATTTACACCTCTTCCGAATTAGGCTCTGGTGGTGCTATCACCGCCATTTCCGTCATGCCCGCTGCTATTACCAGTCAGCGTGTCTACGAAATCTATATGGCTCATACCTCTCAGAGTTCACTCTCTGGCTTCATCCATCCCAGCGACATGGTTCGTGTTTACGATGGTGCTCCTGTCACTCTGACCCCCAATCAGTGGATTACTTTCCAACTCGACTCCCCCTTCAGCTACAATGGCTCTGAGAACCTCTTAGTCTGCTTCCGCGATATGACGGGCTCTTACGCCAGCGGCAACTATTGGTATACTCATACCAATCCCAACGGCAACAGCGTCTATCTCTATCGGGATAACACTGCCTACGACCCCTATACCACAACTGGCGGTACCACCACCAGCAGCCGTGATAACATGATATTCGACTTCCTTGCTTGTGCTCAGGTCTCCACTTGCCCGGCTCCTGTCGCCTCTGTGGTTGAAACACAGCCCTACAGCGTTACCGTTGCTTGGGCTCCTGGCGATGTCGAAACATCCTGGAATCTCTCTTATCGTAGGGTTGGCGACTCAGCCTTCACCTCTGCAGGCTCCACCTCCACCCTCACCTACACTTTCACTGGCCTCTCTGCCAGCACCGAGTACGAATTCAGGATTCAATCCCCTTGCGCAGGCTCCAACGACGGCACGGCTATCGTCTCTGCCTACACCGAGTGCGGCCCCGCCCCGCTGCCCTACACCGAGGACTTCGAAAGTATGTCTGGCACCTTCAGTCGCAACTGCTGGTACACAGGCAGCACTAACCTTGGCTCTACATATCCCTATCCTACTGTTGTTAACCTGACAGGCGATCCCAACCATCTCCTCCTCCTCTACAACGGTGCCTACATCATCCTTCCCGAAATGGATGCACCACTCAATCAACTCCAGATCCGCTTCAACTTTGTCCAAGGTGGCGACAATGTCCGTCTCATCATGGGTATCATGGACAATCCGACGGCTCCTATTCCCACCATTCGTCCTATCGACACCCTCATCCGCTCAAATATCGACACCACTTCCGCCTACGTCTATATCACCTATCCGCTTAGTCACTTGACCGACACCACCGGACACCTCGCTTTCTGGGATGCCTTCAACGACAACTACAGCTTCCTCGACAACATCGTGATCGAGTACATCCCCAACTGTACCTCTGTAACCGAGTTGTCTGTTGGCAACGTAACAGGTGGTTCCGCCGACCTTAGCTGGACCGGTGGCACTTCTGCCACAAGCTTTATAGTCGAGTATGGCGCACGTGGCTTCGTCCCCGGCTCCGGAAATGGTACAATTGTCAACACTACCTCTCCGTATATCACAATCAGCGGTCTGGATGCAGGTACCAGCTACGAGGCATACGTCTACTCTGTCTGCAACAACGACACTTCAATTGCCTCTCAGGTCGTTCGCTTCACCACCGAGTGCGGTACATTGACCACTCTGCCTTATGTCATCAACTTCGAGAACATTGTTGATCCCGGTGATGCCTCTACCAACATCGTTCCCAACTGCTGGGCAGCCAAAGTCCTTCCCGCAGGTGCTGGCAACGAACAACCTCATGTGTTCTATAATACCGACCTCGGTCATGCTCCTTCGCCCCAGTATTGCTTATATTTCGATGGCGTAGGTATCGCAGCTCTTCCCGAAATGGCTACTCCTATCGACTCTCTCATGATTAGTTTCCATCTGTGGAACGACAATCCCGCCAACTATGGTCTCATCATCGGTGCTGTAGATAATATCGACACCAACTTCGAGACCACCTTTGTGCCTATCGACACCATCCCGTTTATCGGCACTGGCAACCAGTACGACGTCGTCTCTATACTGAACAACTATACTGGTACTGCCAACCGTATCGCTATTGCTACCTACAACGCTGCCGGCGGTTCCTATGCCGACCAATACATCGACAACCTGGTCGTCGACCGCATCCCCAGCTGTATCGCTCCTATGCGTGTTCAGGTCACTGCTCTGACTAACGTCTCTGCCGACTTGGCTTGGGTATTCAGCAATGCTCCTAACTACAGCATCGAATACGGTGTCCATGGTTTCACTCCTGGTACCGGTACCACCGTCACCAGCACTACTAACAGTGTCAGTCTCACTGGCCTCACGCCTTTGACTCAGTACGATGTCTACCTTGTCAGTCTCTGCAGTGCCACCGAGTCCAGCGACACCACTCTCTTCACCTTCACCACCCGTCGTGCTGCTCCTGTTACCAGCTACCCATACTACTGCGACTTTTCCGACTCTACCATGGCCATGGCTTGGGAACCTGTCAACGGCGCCCAAACCAACAAATGGTATGTTGGTTCTGACACCTATTATGGCTCCTCCGACAATATGAGCCTCTACATTTCCAATGACAACGGTGTTAGCAATAGCTACACTAACAGCAGCCTCTCCTTTGTCTACGCTTACCGCACCTTCACCATGAATGCCGGTTCCTACAATATCGGCTTCAATTGGAAGGCTAACGGTGAAAGCAACTACGACTACATCCGTGCATGGCTCGCTCCTGCCGACTTCGTGTTCACCCCCGGTCAAACTCCCGATGGCGGTACTTCTTCTTCCAGCTATACCAGCAGCAGCCCCTCTGGTTGGATTTCCCTCGATGGTGGTTCCAAACTCAACCTCCAGTCCACTTGGCAAACAGCCAACGTTGATGTCACCATCCCCGCAGCAGGCGATTACAATCTGGTGTTCATGTGGGCCAACGACGGCTCTTCCGGTTCCAATCCTCCGGGTGCCATCGACAACGTCGAAGTCGCTCCCAACACCTGCCGTGTAACCAATGTGCGTCAGGATCCTTCCATGGCTACTTCCGACAACCAACTCTTCATTATGTGGGATACCTGCGGTGCTGACTATTACCAGGTCGCTTATGGCACTCCTGGATTCACGCCTACCACAGGTTTCATTACCTCCTTTACCAACACAGCAACCATCACTGGCCTTACCGGTCTTTCCAACTATGAGGTTTGCGTCCGCGGTATCTGCAATGGCGGCCTTGACACCGGACGTTGGGAACGTGCAGCCTTCCAGACTGATATTTGCGATGCTCCTGTTATCGTCTACAGCTACGACAGCACCATGTCCGCCACCACAAGCAGCTACGGCCCCATGGGCTACAGCTTCTATAATTATGGCTATGTCCAGACTCTCATCGACAGTGCCCAGATGGCCGGTCTTACCGATCCCATCATTGCCTTCGCTTTCAATCCCAGCACCGGCAACCAAGGTAATTACTACACTCACATGACCATCTACATGGCTAACGTTCCTGAGGCAGACCTCTCTGCTGGCTATATCATGCCCGACACCAACCACGTCTTTGTTCCTGTTGTCACCGATCGTGACTTGTGCTACACCGATGCAGGATGGCATCTCCACGGCTTCGATACCGCTTTCACCTGGGACGGTCACAGCAACGTCCTCTTCGCTGTCGTCCGCGGACACGGTTCCTACAGTAGCGGTGCCAATTTCAACGCCCATAGTACAAGCACTGTCCACACCCGCTACTCCTATCAGGACGGCTCTCCCTATTCTCCCACCAGCCCCTCCGGCGGCAATACCGGCACCGGCAATTATGTCGGCGACCTCCAGTTCATCTCTTGCGGTGCTGCTGGTTGTGGACGTCCTGTCATCACTGGCACTTCCATCACCTATCATTCCGCTACTATCACTTGGAATGGCAACGGCAACGACTATGAAGTCAACATCAAGGAAAGTGCCGCTCCCGACTGGC
>CAMYZD010000031.1 GCA_947303735.1 uncultured Bacteroidales bacterium
CAACGCGTTTCTATTGAACGAAAAGCCCTGACGGGCTATTTTTAGAGGTTGCCTTAACACATTCACAATCATGGTGGTCTTTATCGTATTATCTTCAGTTGTCGTATTCTACATAGTTTCGAGCTGGATGGTAGTAGCTATGGCGACCCATCTGTTGAGGCAATATGGCAAAGCCCCTAGAAACGGTTTTGGGTACTCATCATTGCAATTGATAACCGACCTAAGAAGAATGACGAAAGACCCTAGGTTGCCCGATGATGTTGTTGCGAAAGCAAAATTCTTTTTTGGCTACTTGACTTGGGGCTTGGGGGTTATAGCATTGAGTATTATCGTAGTGTGGGTATGTATCGCCCTTGGTTGGATAGAATAGGAAAAAAATCTAAATTTTAAAATACAAATTACAAATAATTTTCGTATCTTTGCAGTTTTCCAATATAAAGTGATGGCAGCCTAATCTGTTATTGCACAAAGGATAACTGAGAGAACTATGGATTATAACTTTTCAGAAATTGAGCCCAAGTGGCAAAAGTATTGGCGCGAGCAGCATACTTATCGCTGCTTGAACAACTCCGACAAGCCCCATTTTTATGTCCTTGACATGTTCCCCTACCCTTCGGGCGCAGGATTGCATGTGGGACATCCGCTAGGATATATAGCCAGCGATATTTTTGCCCGCTATAAGCGGCTGAGAGGCTTCAACGTGCTGCACCCGATGGGCTACGACGCCTACGGCCTGCCTGCCGAGCAGTATGCCATTCAGACTGGTCAGCATCCTGCCATCACGACCGAAAAGAATATAGCCCGCTACCGCGAGCAGCTGGACAAGATAGGCTTCAGTTTTGACTGGGAGCGCGAAGTGCGCACCTGCGACCCGCAGTATTACAAGTGGACTCAATGGACGTTTATCCAGCTGTTTAACCACTACTACGACACCGAGCTTGACAAGGCGATGCCTATCAGCCATTTGGTGGAGAAGTTGGATAAGGGCGAAATCAGCACCATTGGCGACAAGCCGTGGAAAGAGATGAGCGACGAGGAGCAACAGGACTACCTGATGAACTTCCGCCTCGCCTACCTCGCCGACATACCGGTGAACTGGTGCCCCGAACTGGGGACAGTTTTGGCCAACGACGAGGTGGTGAACGGCCTAAGCGTGCGCGGCGGCTACCCCGTGGAGCGCAAACTGATGCGCCAGTGGAGCCTCCGCATCACCGCCTACGCCCAACGGCTGGTGGACGGATTGAACGAAGTGGAGTGGACCGACAGCTTGAAGGAGATACAGCGCAACTGGATAGGACGCAGCGAGGGCGCGGCGGTGTGGTTTCCGCTTGCCAAGAGCGAGGCTACACGCCCCGAAGAGATACTGATGGGGCAGATAGAGACCCATGAGGAGACCTCGTTCGAGATATTCACCACACGTCCCGACACCATCTTCGGCGTGACGTTTATGGTGCTGTGTCCCGAACACGAGATGATAGAGCAGATCACCACTCCGGAGCAGCGTGCCGAGGTGGAGGCCTACGTGACTTGGGCGAAGAACCGCTCGGAACGCGAACGCCAGGCAGAGGTGAAGAAGGTGAGCGGCGTATTCACCGGAGCCTTTGCCGTGAACCCCTTGACGGGCGAGCGCATACCCATCTGGGTGAGCGACTATGTGTTGGCCGGCTACGGCACGGGTGCCATCATGGCAGTGCCAGCCCACGACAGCCGCGACTTTGCCTTTGCACGCCATTTCGACCTGCCCATCCGACAGGTGGTAGCCCTCGACCCCAACCAGCTCAGCGACCCCGCCACATGGGAGGAGAGCATGGACGCCAAGACCGGCTACAGCGTGAACAGCGGCTTTGTGACCGGCATGAAGGTGAAGGACGCCATGGCCGCCGTCATCGACAAGATAGAGGAGATGGGTATTGGCAGCCGCACGGTGAACTACCGTCTGCGCGACGCCATATTCAGCCGCCAACGCTACTGGGGCGAGCCCTTCCCCATCTACTATAAGAACAACCGACCCTATACCATACCCGAGGAGTGTCTGCCCCTGCTGCTGCCCGAGGTAAAAGACTTCAAACCTACCGCCACAGGCGAACCCCCGCTGGGACACGCCACGGTGTGGGCTTGGGATGAGCAGAACCGCCAAGTGGTGGAGACCTCGAAAATTGACAATAAGACCATATTCCCCTTAGAGCTGAGCACCATGCCTGGTTTTGCCGGCTCGAGCGGGTACTACCTGCGCTATATGGACCCCCACAACGACGAAGCCTATTTCGGCAAAGAGGCTGTGGAGTATTGGCAGAACGTAGACCTCTACGTGGGTGGCGCGGAGCATGGCACAGGACACCTTATCTATGCCCGTTTCTGGAACAAGTTCCTCTACGATATAGGCATGAGCGTAAAACAGGAGCCATTCCAGAAGCTGGTCAACCAAGGCATGATACAGGGAAGGAGCAACTTTGTGTATCGCAGCAAGGAAGACAACAACCTGTTTGTCTCAAAGAATATCCCCGGACGTGAGGAACGGACGGTACCCATCCATGTCGACATCAACATCGTGAACAACGATATCCTTGACATAGAGCGTTTCCGCCAATGGCGGCCCGAATTTGCCAACGCCCGCTTTGAGTTGGAAGAGGGCAAATACATCTGTGGCTGGGAGATTGAGAAGATGTCGAAATCGATGTATAACGTGCAGAATCCCGACGACCTGGTGGCACGCTACGGAGCCGACACGCTGAGGCTCTACGAGATGTTCCTCGGCCCTGTGGAGCAGGCCAAGCCCTGGGACACCAACGGCATTGAAGGTGTGCACCGCTTCCTGAAGAAATTCTGCAAGCTCTTTGACAGCCGCACCGATGCCCCGGCCGACAAGGCGCAACTGAAGATACTCCACCAAACCATCAAGAAGATAAGTGACGACATCGAGCGATTCTCGTTCAACACCTCGGTCTCCAACTTTATGATATGCACCAACGACCTGGGCGGAATGAAGACCGTGAGCAACGAGGTGCTGGACAAACTGGTGGTGTTGTTGGCACCTTTCGCCCCCCACATTGCCGAAGAGCTGTACCATGTGTTAGGGCATGAGGGCAGTGTGTGCGATGCGGCATGGCCCGAATATGACCCCGCCATGCTGGTGCAGGACACCTTCACCTACCCCGTTTCGTTCAACGGCAAGATGCGACTCACCCTCGAGCTGCCCAACGGCATCACGCAGGAGGAGGCCGTAGCCGCCGTGAAAGCCGACTCGTTGGCACAGAAATGGCTCGACGGCAAGGAGCCGAAGCGAGTTGTGTTTGTTCCCAACAAGATAATCAATATCGTTATTTAGTGACCAATGACCAGTGAGAATTGAAAAGTGAAAAGTGAAAATTGAAAATTGAAAAAGGACTGCAACTTTCATTTGTCTAATCACTAATCACCAATCACTAATCACTAATCACTAATCACTAATCACTAATCACCAATCACCAATTATCGTTTCACTGGTCACAGTTCACAGGTCACTCAAAAAACACAGGTCAGCAAATATCAAATTTCAACTTTCAATATTCAAAAGATGCTTAGCCGCCATTACTTACGCTCAAAAGTACTGCAGGCAGTGTATGCTGCACAGGCAGACAGTGTCGACATCACCATTGCCGAAAGAAATTTCGCACACAACATTGACCGCCTCAACGATCTAGGCACCTTACAGGTGGCAGCCTTGGTGCACTTTGCGGAAGTGGCAAACCAGATAATGGACGAAGGGCAGCACAAGTTTCTGCCCACCGAGGAGGAACGTAACCCGAACCGCCGTCTGGCGAACAACCTCTTTGTGCGCCGCCTCGCCGACAACTACGACCTGCGTCGCCACATGGAGGAGAGTAATGTGAACTGGGGTGGAGTAGAATATGACGAAGCCTTCAGACAGGCCTATACAGCCATTGTCAAGCTAGACGAATACAAAAACTACTTGGCCTCAGAGCAAACCTTTAAGAACGACCAGTTGTTTGCTTTAAAGGTGTTTAAGTTCTTGATGAACCATGAAGCCCTGTGCGAACTGATACAGCCACAAAGCCTGTTGTGGGAGGACGATTACGACCAAATAGCCCAATACAACTTTATGATGCTAAAGGCTTTGAACGAAAACATGGATGAGGCAACACTTATCCCGCTGATGCACGACGAGCGCATTGAAAAGGATGTAGATGCATACGAATTTGCCCGCCACCTACTCCTCGTCACCATGCGCCACCGCGACGAGGTGGAAGCCTTGATACGCAAGAACCTCAGAGGCTGGGAATACGACCGCATAGCCCTTATGGACGTGCTACTGTTGAATATGGCAGTGGCCGAGCTCACCGACTTCCCCTCTATTCCTGAAGGGGTTACCGTGGACGAGTACATAGAGTTGTCGAAAGAGTTCAGCACCGAACGGAGCCGCCTGTTCATCAACGGCATTATAGACAAGTTTATCATCGAATTACGCTCAGCCGGGCGAATCAACAAGTCGGGAAGAGGCCTTATCGACCCCAGCCTGTTGGAAGACCTGGACCTGCCACAAACCCCTAGCGAATAGTCTATTCACCATGAAATACACACACCTTTTTATATTCTTGATTGCCTTTGCACTGACAGCCTGCCACCCAAACTCCCAAGGGGAGGAAATAGGTGTAGACCTGATAAACAACCCCAACAGTGCCGATGGTTACAATGCAGACCAGCCGATGCCCATAATGGCATTCGACTGTGACCTGCACGACTTTGGCCGCATCAGCCAAGGGGAGAGCATCTCGTACAGCTTCCATTTCAGCAATGCGGGCAAGAGTGACCTCGTGATCAGCGGCTGCTCAGCCACCTGTGGCTGCACTGTGGCCGACTATCCACGGGGACGTATCGCGCCGGGTGGTGAGGGTTACATCACAGTGACCTTCAATTCGCAAGGCAAGAAAGGACAACAATATCAGGAAGTGACTGTCAGCTCCAACGCCCAGCCCTCAAAGAACGTACTCAAAATCGTTGCCCAAGTGTCGAACTAATTAAATAATCAAATACAACATTATCAATTTAATAATCATTATGACTTCTCCCCTATTCATCCTCCTTCAAGCCCCTGCACAAGGTGCAGGTGGCAACAGCATGCTGATATGGCTAATACTCATCTTTGTGGTCATGTGGCTACTGATGATACGCCCCCAGCAGAAGCAGGCCAAGAAAGAACGTGAATTCCGAGCCGGCCTAAAGAAAGGCGATCGCGTAAGTTTCAGTGGCGGCATATATGGCAAAGTTCACGAAGTGGCCGAACACACTGTAGATGTCGAAATCTCCAACGGCGTTGTCGTCACAGTTGAGAAATCGATGGTCCAGCCCCTACCCCAACAGCAGGCCGAGACAAAGAAGTGAACAGAGCAGATTAATATGTGATCTGTGAACAGGGACCAGTGATACGAGCGCATTACTTCGTGACGTTTCCTCGCCTCAGCATACGAACAAGTTCGTCTGCATTCGGCTTAACGAAAACGTCAGTGTCACAGTTTACAGTTCACCAGTCACCATAGAGGACTTCTATAAATTGAATAATATGGAGTTAAAAAGGAAGTTAAAGTGGAAGTTAAAATGGACAATACGTTTGTCTACAACATTGTTGCAAAATGTATTGTCCTCTTTAACTTCCTTTTTTACTTCCTTTTTTACTTCCTTTTTTACTCCCTATTTTACTCCCCATTTTACTCCCCTTTTAACTTCCATTTTTACTCCTACTTTTACTCCCAACTTTTGAATTAATAGAGCCCATCCATATTTCAATTCTCAATTATTTAATCAAACCCCATGTTCAGGCATCGTTCATTTTGGATTATTCTCGTCATCACAGCCATTGTATGGCTGGGAGTGACTATGTCTGAGCATAATGACTACCCTTTGGAAGTAAAGGTCGAATGGGTGGGATATGATTCGGCACGCTATGTCGTCACACATGCCGACACGCTGCTACCCCTCACTATCCGCTCCAACTGCTTCCTAGCCATAGGGCGTTATCAGACTGTCAAACACCAACGTTATCAGATATCCGTCACCTCTGACACCGTTATCAAGGTAGGCGAAGCCCTCTTTGAAGACCTGCTCAATCAGTTTGCATTTCATGGAACCCACGGAGTAAAGAGCAGCACAGAAAAGCTCTCACTCAGCCTAGTAGAACAAGGAAGTAAGGGGTTTGTACCCCAACTGAGAAATGTGGACTTTGACTTTGCCGAGCAATGCGGACTCTCGGGCAACCCCACCATCGAGCCCGACACCGTGTGGCTGTATGGCAATCCGTCAACCCTGAGCCAAATAACAGAAGTGGCCACCCTTCCCGCACATCTCACCCAACTGAATGACAGTTGCCTTATCACCCTTGCGCTAGACCCCATATGGCAGCGCCATGATGGGTTGCGTACTTCAACCGACAGCATCAGACTATTTCTACCCATCGACCGTTATGTCGAAAAGAGTTTTACTGTCCCTGTGCGGTTTGAGGGTGCGGACAACCAAATGCAAGTGAAGCTGCATCCCGACCGAGCCGATGTGACCCTGTGGGTACCAGTGAGAGACTATGATAAAATCACCTCAGACATGGTCCACCTGGCAGTTGACTATATTCTCGACGACAACTCACAAACACTCCCCGTGCGAGCCACCCTGTTTCCTTCGGGCACTCGAGTCAAGCACATCTCACCCTCTTCTATACAATATGTCATCATCCGCTAACCCCCTGTTAGTTGCCCTCACTGGCGGCATAGGCTGTGGCAAGACCACCGTCCTACACGAATTCCAAAAGATAGGAATACCCTGTTTCGTGGCCGACGAGGTGGCAGGTGCCTATTACAACGACCCATCGTTTTTACAGCAAATACGCGCACTCTTTGGCGACACTGTCATACTGAAGGACGGCACGGCCGACAAAAAGGCTATCGCCCAGATTGTCTTCACTGACCATGAGGCGCTTCAGCGTTTGAATGCCCTTATCCATCCCCGCGTATGGCAAGACTTCAAGCAATTCGTCCATGAGAATGTAGAGGCTCCCTATATCATCTTCGAGACTGCTATTGCCTATGAATACGGTTTCGATAAGCTGGTGGAGAAAGTAGTCTGCGTTTATCTTGAAGAAGAAGAAAGGCTACGTCGTCTTGAGCTGCGCGACCACGCCACACGCCAGCAACTGCAAGCACGCATGCGCAACCAACTCAGCGCTGAGGAGAAGATGATGCGGGCAGACTATGTGGTGCTCAACTACGAAGGCAACCCCCGCAGCAGACAAGTGCAGCACATTCATCACCAAATCTTAGCAACTAAGCACTAAACCTTCACCTATGTCCTCGAACCTGAAGAAGACCAACGCCGCCCGACTGCTCGACAGCCTGAAAATACCCTATCAGCTAATCCCCTATGAGGTAGACGAAACAGAGCTGGGCGCCCAGCATGTAGCCGACCAACTGCACGAAGACATTCAGCAGGTGTTCAAAACGCTGGTGCTTCATGGTGACAGAAGTGGTCACTTTGTCTGTGTCATTCCAGGCGCCGAAGAGGTCGACTTGAAAAAAGCCGCCAAAGTGTCGGGCAATAAGAAATGCGACCTTATCCCCCTTAAAGAGCTGCTACCCCTAACAGGCTACATACGTGGTGGATGTAGCCCCATCGGGATGAAGAAAGCTTTCCCAACCTACTTGCATGAAACCGCCATACAGTTTGAACACATCTATGTGAGTGCCGGAGTTAGAGGGCTCCAATTTCAGATAACTCCGCAGCACCTGATACAGGCAAGCCATGCCACGGTGTGCTCTCTCACAGCCGAATAAGCCTTGTGGGGAAACAATTGAACATTTAGGAAAACAATCCCTCTTCCCTCTTACAGAACCCTTCCACCTTTATAGAAGTGTTTGCTCCAATAGCTGTCATCTAGGCGACTGATGATGACACCTCGAGAGGTTGAAGAGTGGACAAAAAGACCATCCTTGAGATAAATACCCACGTGAGAAACGCGTCCTTTGCTATTGGTAAAGAAGACGATATCGCCCTCGCGTAGCTCACTCTTAGTGATGAGCGTGGCATCTTGCTGCATGTCGTTTGCAACACGGTGGAGGCGACGCTGATATACCTCTTGGTAGATATGGCCTACAAAGGCGGAGCAATCCACGCCTTCCTTGGTGGTGCCACCATACTTATAGGGAGTGCCCATCCAGGCCTCGATGGCATCATAGAGCTGTTCGTTGTCGTCGGGCGACCGTTCAATGCCAAGGGCATTGACACGCCCGGCAGCCTTCGCTTCGGCCGAAGGTGTGGGAACATAGGGGACCTCTGAGACATACTCGTCGACATAGAGCTGCCCAACCGAATAATCCTCTTCTTCCAAGTCGCGAGAAAGGAAGTTGCGAACCGCCTCGCACGACGTGAATAAGAAGATTGAGAGAAAGATAAGACTAATCTTTGATAATGTAAATATCCTCATTGTCGCGCTTCATATAATAGTGTTCGCGTCCATAGGTCTCGAGTGCATCCATATTACCGAAGAGAGATTCGGCCTCGGCGCTATCCTGCTTTATGTCGTGCTCGAGAAGGTCGATTTCCCTGTTAAGGCTTGCCACATCGCGTTTGAGTTGATGGGTGACAAGAACATTGTTCTCGCCAAGGAAAAGAAAGAACAGTAGGAAGACCAACGTGGCTGCCACATATTTGTTTCGGATAACTTTCCAAATGGAGAGGAGTATCTTTTTCATAGCCTAAGAATTTTGAACAATGCCTACCGCAGTTTCAGTCGCTGACCTTCACGAATACGGTCGGACTTGAGGCCGTTGAGTTTTTTGATTTTTGAAACGGTTGTGCCATTTTTAGCGGCGATAGAAGTAAGAGTCTCGCCACGACGAACTCTGTGGTAGGAACTAGAGTGGTTATTCTTGCGGGAGCTGCGATGGCTAGGAGTCTGGTGAGTTTCTTCGACAGGAGCCGTCTTCACAGTGATTGCACGGCGGGCCAGCGAGTCCTCAGAGTATTTGAAGATGGTATCAGCCCAATGAATGAGGTTGTTCATCTTGTCAGTAGGCAGGCAGAGGGGATAAGAATTGCCCTCGCCAGGTATCAAATCAGTGCGATATTGGGGATTGAGCGTGCGGAGCTCGTCAATCTCAATGCCGATATACTGGCTGACATAATGGAAGAGCATATTACGTTCAACCATGATAGTATCCGTACGCAGTGGAATAGTCACCCGTTTGGGATGCAGACCATGTTCAGGGTAGAAATTCATAATATAAGTAGCAGCGATGAAAGCGGGTATATAGCCGCGGGTTTCACGGGGCAGATAGGGATAAATCTGCCAGAAGTCGCGCTTGCCCCCCGAACGAGCGATGGCCTTGTTGATATTACCTGGGCCGCAGTTGTAGGCCGCAATGGCAAGATGCCAGTCGCCAAACACATGATAGAGATCGTGGATATAATGAGCCGCAGCATCGGAGGACTTATAGGTATCACGCCGCTCATCGATAATGGAGTTTACTTCCAACCCATAATTTTTGCCAGTCGTGTACATAAACTGCCAAAGGCCTGCAGCTCCCACACGAGAAGTGGCCTGGGGATTCATGGCTGATTCGACAATAGTGAGATGTTTGAGTTCCTCGGGGACATTGTAACGTGCCAAAGCCTCCTCAAACACGGGATAATAGAATTCTGACAGCGTGAGCATCACATCTAAACGGCCACGCATACGGTTCAGATACATACGTATATACGAACGCACCTCGGGATTGAACGTCATGGGGATGACCGTATGCAACGAACGCAGACGTTTTGCAATAACGCTGTCGGGCACTTGGTCGAAGGCATAGTCGGCATTGATATTGGCACGATGACGACGGGTTGAAGCCGCATACTTGTTAAAAACAAAACTGTTCAACAGGCTGTCGTAATTGGAGACAAACTGGTCGGCCATGTCGGTGGCTTCGGAGTGAGTGGTGTGCGGCTGCGCTTTGAGTGAGACGGGCAAAAGAAGCAGCATAATGGCACCTATATAACAAAATCGTTTCATATATAGTCTTTTCTAATGTTAGGCGAACTATGATTTAACTTGCAAAAGTACGTAAAATATCTTTCACGACAAAGCATCCCTTGGGATAACTTATCAACATTATTTTTTTATTCAATCACAAACCATTGAGGGAAAAACCATTAACCAAAGAGAGAATGTAAATAAATATTTTTTTCGGAGGAATGCTGTACATAGTATGATTTTTTTGCGTATTTTTGCAGTCAAGAAGTCATTAAAACAATAATTCAATACATCATGGAAATCAACATCACAGAAGAAAATTTCAAACAAGTGCTGGCAGAAAATCCCGTGGTAATGGTCGATTTCGGAGCCACATGGTGCGGTCCCTGCAAAGCCCTAGCCCCCATTGTAGAGGAAATTGCCAAAGAGTATGAAGGAAAAGCAGCTATCTGCAAAGCCGATGTAGAAGAATGTCCTTCCATCGCTGCCCAGTATCGCATTCGCAATGTCCCTACCGTACTCTTCTTCAAGAATGGAGAACCTAAGGACAAGAGCGTGGGTCTGGTACAGAAAAGCACCCTCACCGAAAAGATCGACGCCCTGCTGTAATACTAGTCAGTCTGACTAGACGAACCCGACGGACTAGTCAGACTGATTCGACAAACGTGATTTTTGAACTAGAGAAATATAAGTCGCTGGACTTCTTTGCACGCCAGATAGTGGAAGGTTTCCTCATTGGCTTGCATAGGAGTCCTTTTCATGGTTTTTCAGTCGAGTTTGCCGAACACCGACAATACACTGTAGGGGAATCTACACGTAACATTGACTGGAAACTATATGGGCGTACCAACAAGTTATTCCTCAAACGATTTGAAGAGGAGACCAACCTAAGGTGCCAATTAGTCATCGACCACAGTTCATCAATGCTTCTGCCCATTGAAGGACAGGGTGACCTAGCCCACCCCAACAAACTCACTTTCTCCTGCTATGCAGCAGCCGTACTCAGCGAACTTCTCCTGAAGCAACGTGATGCATTTGGAGTTACTTTGATAAGCAACGGCATAGACCTGCAGACCGACTGCCATAGCAGCCGAGTACACCAGAAATACATCTTAGAAATACTCGAAAAGGAACTCCGCACCGACCCTAAGAAGGCAATTCAGACACCCTCTACTACCCACATTGCAGAAGCACTACACCTCACTGCCGAACGGCTACACAGGCGATCGTTAGTGGTGATCTTTACCGACGCACTCGTTACACCCGACGACAGAGACCCCATGATGGATGCCTTGCGCCACCTACGCCATTGCAAGCACGAGGTAATTCTCTTTCACACCCTTCATCAAGGCCAAGAGATAGAATTTGACTATCCCAACCGCCCTACAGAGTTTGTCGACCTTGAAAGTGGGCGACACATCAAACTACTTCCCTCAGAAGTTGCAGACAGGTATACTTCACTCATGCATCAAATGACTTCAGACATCAAGCTCCATGCTATTCGTTATCATGTGGATTACCAACCGATTAACACGCAATTAGGCTTTGACCAAGTGATGCTTCCTTTCCTTTTGAAACGCAACAAACATGGGTAGGAATGACTATTATTTGCAGTTTATTTTGTTAAAAAATACGTTCAGTTCCCAATTATTAAAATATTATTCATATCTTTGCAAATCGAAATAAGTCGACTAACATAGCATAAAAATAACATTAATACAATCTATAATTATGAGTACAAAGAAATATACACTGGTCATCAATCCCGGAGCTACTTCGACCAAGGCTGCCATCTACGAAGGCGAGACTGAGGTATTTACCGAGAATCTGTCCCACCCCATTGAGGAAATACAGAAATTCCATGAAGTAGCCGACCAGTTCGACTACCGCAAGGATGCAATCCTTGACATGGTGAAACGTCATGGTGTCAGCACCGACGAGATTGCCGTGGTCATGGGTCGTGGCGGCCTTACCCGTCCCTGCGAGAGCGGCTGCTACCGTGTGAACGACCTGATGAAGGAAGAGTGCCACGCTGGTATCCAGGGCAAGCACGCCTGCAACCTCGGCGCACTCATTAGCGATGCTATTGCGAAAGAGATAGGCCTCGACTGCGCCTACATCGCCGACCCCGGCATTGTGGACGAACGTCCTGATTATGCCAAGATATCAGGCCATCCCATATTTGACCTTGACCCCAGTCACGAAGGTGTTATCTGGCACTGTCTCAACCAGAAGATGACAGCAAAGCTATATGCCCGTGAGCTTGGCAAGCACTACGAGGACCTCAACCTCATTATCGCCCATATGGGAGGCGGCGTGAGCGTCGGCATTCACCAGCATGGCCGTTGTGTAGAGGTGAACCGCGCCCTGTGCGGACTGGGTGCATTCTCCCCCACCCGCTGCGGCAGCATCAATGCCAGCAAACTTATCGAAGTTGCTTGTTCGGGCAAGTACACAGAGGCACAGCTAAAGAAGTTTGTCACTGCTGAAGGTGGATTCGTCGCCTATCTGGGTACCAACGATGCCTACGAGGTGGAGAAGAAAGCTCTTGCTGGCGACGCCAAATGCCAGTTGCTAGTTGACGCTTTCTGCTATCAAGTTTCACTCGAAATCAGCCGCCTGGCAGCTGTTGTCAACGGCAAGGTCGACGCCATCCTGCTCACCGGAGGTATTGCCTACAGCAAACCTTGGATGCAAATGATTACCGACCGTATCAGTTGGATAGCCCCTGTGAAGGTGTACAAAGGCGAAAACGAAATGCTCGCACTCGCCATCTGTGGTAAGGAAATCCTCGATGGCACTGCACCCAAAGAATACAAATAAAAAACAGGCTAAGCCACCTGAAATCTGAATCACACAAACTCCATTTTTTCAATTCTACGGTTGAAAAAATGGAGTTTATAAATGAGAAACAATAAACAATATGATATTATGAAGAGAATCCTCCTAACACTTACCATTCTTATGCTTGGCACTGCTTTGAACGCACAGCAGGTCACAATTAAAAAAGGGAAAGTAACCATGTCTGAGGCCGACTACAATTTGCTAAAACAAAAGGCTGATGCTTACGAATCGGTTCAAAAGGCACTAAACGAAACGCTTGAAGCCTATCAGAAACAGCAGCAGATGAACGACATGTACCGTCCAATTGAGCTGAAGAGCTTTAACGATTCTGCCTCCTACGCCATCGGTAAGGACATCTATCAAAGCTGGCTGCGAGACAACCTTGGCATCAACGGCCAAGCGGCAGGACAGTCGATGATTGACTGCTACAAGGGTCAAAACACTTGGAACGATGCTACTATGCGCCCTCTTCTGCAACGTTTCCAACAAGAATTTGAAAAACGCCAACAGGCAGAGCATGAAAAAATGATGGCAAGTAAAGATGAAAATATTGCCGCCGGAAAGAAATTTCTTGAAGAGAACGCCCTCAACAAATCTGTCTACCAAACTAAGAGCGGACTCCAATATAAAATAGAAAAGAAAGGCAACGGCAAGAAGCCCAGCGCAAACAGCAAGGTAAAGGTCCATTACACAGGCAAGCTGCTTGACGGCAAAGTGTTCGACAGCAGTGTGGAACGCGGTCAGCCTGCTGAATTCTTCCTCAACCAAGTGATACCTGGTTGGACCGAAGGACTGCAGTTGATGGATGTAGGTTCTAAATACATATTGTACATACCCCACAACCTTGCCTACGGCGAACAAGTGGTGGGAAGCATTCCTCCTGGTTCAACCCTTATCTTCGAGGTGGAACTGCTTGACATCCTGCCCGACAAGCCGCAACAGAACAACGGCATACAAGTGATTCAGCGATAAGCATGAATTCCTTTGGCAATCAATTCCGGCTGACCACCTTCGGTGAATCCCACGGCCCAGCAGTGGGCGGTGTCGTCGACGGGTGTCCAGCCGGAATTGTTATTGACCACGACTTTATTACAGAAGAGCTGAGACGCCGTCGTGAAGGTGACGATATCTGTGCTAAAGAGCTCACTACACGACACGAGTCGGACCTAGTGGAATGGCTCAGTGGTCTGAAAGACGGCATCACTCTTGGCACCCCCTTATCTTTTATAATCAAGAACACCGATTGTCGCTCGGAAGACTATGAGTCGCTGCGAGACCTTTGCCGTCCCGGCCACGCTGACTATACCTACTCCGAGAAATACGGCATTCGCGACCATCGTGGCGGTGGACGTGCCTCTGGACGCGAAACCGTCGCCCGGGTGGTGGCAGGCGCACTAGCCAAACAGATACTCCGAGGCAAAGGCGTCACATTCCATTCCTCCTACCACGACCACGAGGTCTGCTGCACTATCAATGGAGTACCCACAGGTGTCGGCAGCCCCATCTTCGACCGGATCAACGCCCGCCTAGCCTATGCCATGCTCTCCATACCCTCAGCCATGGCATTTGCTATGGGTGACACGCCCGACGCCTTCCGCCTTCCGCAGCAGGAATACCCCGACCAATGGCAACCTCACGGCAAAGACGATACTCTCACTTTCACTAATCATTGCGGAGGCATACAAGGCGGCATCAGCAACGGCATGCCTATCGTCTTTCACGTCGGCTTCCATCTCCCTCCCACACAGCCCGACGGTATGACTTGTCGCGACAACAACGGCAACCTACACCACGTCGCACCCCACGGTCGCCACGACTACAACCACATTCCCCGCCTGCCCGTCATCGTTGAAAGCATGGCGGCAATGGTCCTACTCGACTTGACATTACAACAACAGACACAATCCCATCCATGAAAAAAAAATCCCTATTATCCATCCTCAGCCTCATTGTGTTGCTCGCCTCATGTGGCAACAAAGACGAAATAGTTATTGAGGGTACCCTCGAAAACGGGGCCAACAAGACCATCTATATTGAAGAGATGTCGCCCGAATCGCGCATCTTTCTTGACTCCGTCAAGCTCGACAGCAAAGGACATTTCAAATACCGCTATGCCATGCCTTACAAAACATTTATCAACGTGCACGTCAACGATATCGACTATATCGTGCTTCTGCCCGATTTGGGAGAAAAGATAGTAATGCACGGCGATTACAACTCCCTCACCACTAGTTATGAACTGGATGGCACCGGTGAGTCTCAACTGCTGTGGCAGCTGCAAGACTACTCCAATCAAGGCACCGAGACGCTAAAGGATATCGTGGCAACCGATACCAAAAACCGACAGTTGCTCGCCAACGGTGACATGAGTCAGGAGGAATATGACCACGAACACGACATCACCGACTCTATATACGCCGCCACTTACGCCGAGCAACAGCAATATGTGGTCCATTTTATCGAAGACAATCTCGGCTCACTATCCACCCTGATAGCACTATACAAACCATTCAACAACCATCCTCTTATCGACCCTTCCAACAGTTTTGAGTTCTATGAGGCAGTGCTTGAAGGTTTGCAGGAAAACATGCCTGACAATCCACATACGTTGCATTTCAAAAACTCGGTAGAGCGCATTCGCTACCAATATGCCCAATAATAAACTATACTTCGTCACTGATGCCCACCTAGGGGCTGGCGAGGACTCGCGCCAACGCGAGCATGAACTCTGTGACCTACTCGACCAAATGAAACAGGATGCCGCCATGGTGGTATTTTTGGGCGACATTTTTGACTTTTGGTTCACCTACCGCTATGTTGTACCTAAAGGGCATGTGCGCCTGCTGGGCAAGATGGCCGAACTAGCTGACGCGGGAATTGAGCTGCATTTCTTCATCGGCAACCATGATATGTGGTTGTTTGACTATCTGAAGGAGGAGATAGGCGTCATCATGCACGACGAACCCGACACCCTTGAATTCGACGGTAAAAGGTTTCTGGTCGGCCACGGCGACGGGTTGGGACACTTAGATAGACGCTACGACTTTATCCGCCGCGTCTTTCGTTGTCGCTTCAATCAATGGCTCTTCACCCTTGTTCCGTCACGGCTCACTTTCGGTATTGCCTTTGGGTGGAGCAGCCATAGCCGCAAAGGACATATAAAGAAAAATCCCGATGTATATAAATACTTAGGAGACAACCGTGAGGGCATTGTCATATACTGTCGTCAACGGTTGGAGAGGGAGCATTTCGACTATTGTGTGTTCGGCCATCGCCACACACCTTTAGTTAAAGACGACTGTCTACCTGGATGTATTTATGTCAACGTGGGCGACTGGCTGATGCACCGCAATTATGCTGTTTATCACAACGGTTCTATGCAATTGTTCGACCTGTTTCCAACCGCTTCTACAAACTAACCCCTCTCCTATTAATAATAACTTAATCATTGATTATTGAGAAAAAAAGTGTATCTTTGCAAATTGAAACAATAATCTATTCTTATGCTAAACAGATTTAGACGATTCGCCGCAGTCCCTATGCTCACACTATTGTTGGGAGCAATGCTGGTGTGCCCACCAAATAGAGCTGCTGCACAGCAGAAAAACATGAGTTTCGACATCTTCTCAGGCCTCGTATTTGGTTTCCGCGACATTTCGTATACACGCCAGTACGACCTCTACATCAGTCTGACCCCAGGCTTCAAATGGCACTTTGGCGACCACTGGCAGGTGGCAGGAAAGATGTATGTGGATGTGCTCGACCAATTTAACGACCCATACTACAGCCAATATTATAACCGAAGAGGAACCATCTTCCACTTCGGCATGTTGGACTTGAGCAAAGAGTTTAAGTTGGGAGAATTGTACTGCAAGGCGAGCGCGGGATTCTTCTCTGAATCGCGTTACGGTGTGGACTTAAAACTGTTTCTACCCGTAGCCAAATGGTTCGCCTTTGAGGCACAGGGTGGCTGCACTGGCTTGTTTTCGACTGCTGGAGGATGGGGGCTCAGCCCTATGCAACGGTTTGCCGGCACCATCGGCGGCGACATCTACCTGTCGCGCACCAACACTCAGTTGCGGGGCGTGATAGGGTCATACGTGTACAGAGACTGGGGGGCTGAGGTGGAGGCAATACGCCATTTCCGCCACTCGTCAGTGTCACTGTATGCTAACTGGAACAACAAAGAGGCTTTCGATGGCGGTTTCCGCGTAGTGGTAATGCTGCCACCCTACCACCGCAAGCAGCGCATGGTCAACTTCCGCCCAGCATCAAATTTCTACCTGCCATACACCATTATGGCCCATGAATGGACCAATCGGATGTACAATACAGATCCCGAAGAGAATATGCGCGACGGATGGTTCAGCCGCGACCTGCTTGATTGGGGTAGCCACACCATGGAACCAGACTTTATAATCACGCCTAAAGAGTAAAATAAAATGAGAAAGATTCTATTAAGCATACCCATCATTCTGCTCAGCCTAATACCTCTGGCTGTCAGGGGACAACAATATACGGGCATTTCGGGTCTAATACATGTCCCGTCGGCAGAGATGCGCCACGAGGGCGACGCCTGCTTCGGCATACATTATCTTAATAAGAATATGCTGCCCGACGTAGGTTTCCTGTACAACAACGAGAAGTATAACACCTATGACTACTACCTCAGTATTACACCATACAAATGGATTGAACTGAGTTACATCTGCACCAAACGCATGGATGTAGTAGACGGTGAGCCAGTTTACAAACGCAAGGACCGCAACTTCTCAATGAAAATACGCCCATTGCAGGAGGGTAAGTACTGGCCCGCAGTAGCCATTGGATGCAATGATGTCGGCTCAAGCGTGGCCTCCATCATCACTAGCAACAATCAGAATGTGCAACTCTATTTCCAAAACTACTTTTTGGCAACGACTAAGCATTTCAACATAGGAGGCAACGAACTGGGCGTGACGCTGGCCTACCGCTATTATACACGCGACTATAATGCCAAGTGGAACGGAATTGTAGGCGGCGTTACTTTCCGCCCGTCGTTCTTCCCACAAGCTAGAGCTATAGCCGAATGGACAGGCAATGAATTCCAAGTGGGAGTCGACGCACTGCTATTCAGACATCTGTTTATTCAAGCCAGCCTGAAGGATTTTAAATATCCCAATGTGGGTCTTTGTTTCCAAATGAACCTGCTTGGACATCGATACAAGTACTGAAATAGCCAATATCAGACAGATAATAAAAGTGGCGTTTAATAACTCTGTTGAAAAAAATAAACAGAAATATTTTGTATGTGAAAAAAAATGTGTACTTTTGCATAATGGAAATGGTATGTAGTCATGCACGAGGCATTGATACAAGCATCATTCCCATAACGACTTAAAGAGAAATTAAAAGGAATAAAAAACACAAACATCTTTTACAAAATGAAGAAAAAAACATTTTTCTTGTCAAGTTTGGTGGCAGTTGCCTTCTTTGTTGCCGCAGTCAGTTTCGTTTCGTGCAATAAGGAAGATGTCGATTACGACAGCGTGAACGAGCCTACTTACGTAGTCACCCCCGACATGGACGACATCGACAGTCCTAAGGATGTGACATTCAACTGCCCTTGGTGTGGCACTCCTATTAGCACTCATGGTGTTTGCATCCACCACTATGGCCCCAAGCCCATCAGTGAGGCTCTGTATTGCGACGATCCTACCTGTCCTCTCTGCCCGCTGAACCCCAATCCCGACCCCAGATTTGATGGTCGCCCCATTCAGCACCGCCATGTGTTTGACGTATGCTCGTTTGGTCACGCTACCCACTTCCATCTGGGCGGCAGCACTGGTGACTACGACCATCACACCCACGTTTGGGACATGCACTAAATCAATCATGATTAATATCACCTCACTTCTCAACGAGGCGTGAGGTGATTTGTTGTACATGTAAGTATCAATAAATAGTACATATAAAATAATATATTATGCAAAGAGATACCACTATTTTCGACCTCATCCAAAAGGAGAGAGAACGTCAGACCAAAGGAATCGAGTTGATTGCCTCTGAGAACTTTGTAAGTGACCAAGTGATGGAAGCCATGGGCTCCGTTATGACCAACAAATATGCCGAAGGCTATCCCGGAAAACGTTACTATGGTGGCTGCCAGATTGTCGACCAAAGCGAGACCATCGCAATCGAACGTGCTAAGAAACTCTATGGTGCTTGCTGGGCCAATGTTCAGCCCCACAGTGGAGCACAAGCCAACATGGCTGTGTTTCTAGCTTGCCTCAATGCTGGCGACACTTTCATGGGTATGGACCTCAACCACGGTGGCCACCTGAGCCATGGCAGCCCCGTCAACTTCTCCGGTATCAACTACAAGGTGGTTGGCTACCAGGTGAAGGAAGAGACCGGCACGGTCGACTACGAGGATATGGAGAAGAAGGCTCTCGAATATCATCCCAAGCTTATCATTGGTGGTGGTTCAGCCTACAGCCGTGACTGGGATTGGGCACGCATGCGCGAAATTGCTGATAAGATTGGTGCCATCCTCATGGGCGACATCAGCCACCCCAGCGGTCTTATCGCCAAGGGATACCTGAACAATGCCGTGAAGTATTGCCACATAATCACTACGACCACCCATAAGACTCTCCGCGGTCCCCGTGGCGGTATGATTTTGATGGGCCAGGATTTTGACAATCCTTGGGGCAAAACCACCCCGAAGGGTGAGATCAAGAAGATGAGTGCTCTGCTCGACAGCGCTGTGTTCCCTGGCACTCAGGGTGGTCCTCTGGAGCATGTTATCGCTGCTAAGGCTGTTGCCTTTGGCGAGGCACTGACCGACAGCTACGACCAATATATCCAGCAGGTGATGAAGAACGCCAAGGTGATGTGTGAAGCCTTCATCAACAAAGGCTACAAAGTCATCAGCGGCGGCACCGACAACCACCTGATGCTCATCGACCTCCGCACCAAGTTCCCCGAACTGACCGGTAAGGAAGCTGAGAATGCATTGGTTGCTGCCGACATCACTGTGAACAAGAACATGGTTCCCTTCGACAGCCGCAGCGCCTTTAAGACCAGCGGTCTGCGCGTCGGAACGCCTGCTATCACCACCCGTGGTCTGAAAGAGGACGACATGCCCGTGATTGTGGACATGATCGACACCGTGCTCTGCAACCCGACTGACGAGGCTGTCCGTGCCAAGATTACTGGTCAGGTGAACGAGATGATGCAGAACCGCCCACTTTTCGCTTGGTAGGCTGACCCCATCATAACACAAACAAGCCTTCCAGAGTTGAGATAAACACTTTGGAAGGCTTTTTTATAAAAGCCATTCCATGACAAAAGAGTTTGAGGAAAGGAAAAAAGACGGCCCTCCAAGAAAGGCATTTATAACCTTCGAGGTTATAGTTACAATCCTAGTTTGCATCATTGGTGCCCTATTCTTGCTCATGGTTATATTTCCAAAAGGAGGATGGGTTGAAATATTTTCTAACAATAGGGTATTTCAATAATTTGTATAGCTAAAATCAACTCACAATGAATATCTTAGTTACCGGGGGAGCCGGATATATAGGTTCCCACACATTGATAGAACTATATAAGGCTGGCCACACAGCCGTGGTAGTGGACAATCTCAGTAATTCTAACTCAGAGTCACTACGACGCGTGGCGAAGATTCTTGGTGTGGATGAGATACCATTCTACAAGACCGACATCCGCGACCGAGAGGGTTTGGAGAATGTGTTTGCTAAGCACAATATTGATGCCTGCATTCATTTTGCTGGACTGAAGGCCGTAGGTGAGAGTGTAGAAAAGCCATGGGAGTATTACGAGAACAATATCAGCGGCACATTGGTGTTGGTGGATGTAATGCGTAAGCATGGCTGCAAGAATATTATCTTCTCGTCGAGTGCCACAGTATATGGCGACCCCGCCGAGATACCCATCACCGAACAATGCCCCAAAGGACAGTGCACCAACCCATACGGCTGGACCAAGAGCATGCTAGAACAAGTACTTATGGACATTCAAAAAGCCGACCCAGAGTGGAACGTAGTGCTGCTACGCTACTTCAACCCTGTGGGAGCACATCCAGGCGGTACAATAGGCGAAAACCCCAACGGTATTCCCAACAACCTAATGCCATACATTACACAAGTGGCAGTAGGCAAGCGTGCCGAGCTGGGTGTTTTCGGCAACGACTACCCCACCCCCGACGGCACAGGCGTACGCGACTACATCCATGTCGTTGACCTGGCCAACGGGCATGTCTGTGCCCTCAAAGCCATCGAGCGCAAATGTGGACTGGGCATCTACAACCTCGGCACAGGCCATGGCTACAGCGTCCTTGACATGGTGAAGGCATTCGAGAAAGAAAACGGTGTGCCTGTCCCCTACTCCATCAAACCACGCCGAGCAGGCGACATCGCAACCTGCTATAGCAATCCTGCCAAGGCTGAGAAAGAACTAGGCTGGAAAGCCCAATACGGCATTAATGAGATGGTCCGCGACAGTTGGAACTGGCAACGCCAAAACCCCGATGGGTACCCAGAAAAATAATGTACACACAATTATGGGACTTCTATAAAGGGAACTTCTATAAATTGCCCCGGAGGGGCAAACTTTCAATATCCCCGCACTAATAGTGTGGGGTATATCAAGCAAATACATCACAGCGTGCTGAAGGCACGCGCTCTCAAAAACGAATTAATAGAACCCACCTAAATTGAATAATATGGAGTTAAAAAGATTAAGGAAGTCCAGTGGACTTACGTCAAATAGGACAAATGCTTGGTCGTCAACAGTATTGTCCATTTTAACTCCCATTTTAACTCCCACTTTTACTTCCAACTTTTGAATTAATAGAACCCATCTTATAACATAAAAGCAGGGACAGCATCCCTGCTTTTTTTGTAATAAGCAATAGTGCCCAACTTGAAAAAAATACTCTTTGTTGTGATTTGCGCTCTC
>CAMYZD010000032.1 GCA_947303735.1 uncultured Bacteroidales bacterium
CGTCTGTCCCGTGCTGCTCTCAAACTCGAAGTACACGCTGCCGTTGCGGGCATTGTTGGCGTAGGCGTACCCTGCGGGGAAGGTGCCCGCGCCGCTGCTGCCTGACTGCAACTGCTGCCAGCCGGTAGGCAGCTGGCCCGTGCTCAAGCCTTCGAAGCCCGTAGAATACGGTAACGTAATCTGGGCCATAGTCACTCCCGAAGCACATAAAAGCGCCATCAAGAGAAACCATTTGCGTAGGTGTTTAAACATGTTGATAAAATAATTAGTTAATAAATAAAAAAAATACTAAAATTGTCAATAAAAAGCACCCTATCCCTTTCGCAACCTGCCAAAATAACAACTGCGGAGGTCGTGGGAATGGCATTTAAAATGCGCGCTATGTTCTATAAATGATACTATTAGATACAAGTTCTATAATACTTTTGAAATACAAAGATACATCAAATAAATGGATTGGAATCTTTTTTCTACTATTATTAATCTTTATTAACTCATTTTGTTCTATTTTCGTCCGATAATTAGTTATAACCTTTTTCGGATTGCCCGAATTCCCGTTTGTCATAATGTCCGATTATCGAACACCTCATTCTTTTATTTCATCTATGCCACAGCATCCCAGAATGCCTTTTTGTTACGGGATAAGTTGTTGTTCCCGAGTGTGTATTGAAGTGATGCGGTTGCCATGCCTATACCCCATCAGCATCCTCAGATAGCGCCTTCTAAGGCCCTTTTTCGTTCCCTAATGCGAATAAGGAATGTTTGACGATAGATGAAGGATTGGAGGAAGCCCATAGGCACCCTTAAGGGAAGGTGGGCGCAACGTTGGCACGAAGGGGTCGTTTAGCGCCCTTGTGGTTGATGAAAAACCACTTTTCTCCCCTCACAGCCGCCCTGTTTTTTGATTAAGGCAGGTGCTTGTGTGGGCGACGAATTTGCCTCATTTTGGAGGCAGAATGGGGCAGGGGTGTTAAAAAATCATAAATAATAGCTTTTAGGGGTGACGAAAACGGCATGTTTGTAAGATATAGATATAAGGCGAAAAAGTATGTTATTGTACGAAATGGTGAGAGGGACGTGGGAAGCACGTGGGAAGCAGGTGGGAAGAGTAGGTGGGAGAGAGGAGGGTAGCAGGGGGAGTGTCCATTGAAAAAAGGTTTTTGCATAACATATATTAGTTGAGGGGGCCGGGATGACACGTTCTGTGTCGTCCTGGCCCTAATCTTTTAGCGGCTGGGCGAAATGGGGGCTTGCACAATAATTCTTTCAGCTGTCCGTTATTGGGGGTATGAAAAAGATACTGCTTTTCTGCCTGACCCTGTTGCCGGTGCTCTGCATGGCACAGGACTATGATTTCGCCAAGAAGATTGGCGGCAACACTCTCTATTTCTATATCACTAGCACGGGTGGCAAGAATGGTGCCACGGTGGAGGTGACCTACCCGGGGGCTTCGGAGGAGGCTCCGTGGAAGAGCTTTGCACGCCCTAGCGGGCAGCTGGCCATACCTGAGAAGGTGACACCCGACCGTGCCAAAGGACGCAATGCCGACCCCGAGGATGACGACACGACCATCTATACCGTCACTTCGATCAACTATTTCGCTTTCAGCGGATGCGACCGAGTGACCCGCCTAGTTATCCCCGCTTCGGTGAAGCAGATTGGCGAAGGAGCCTTCGCCGGATGTCGCAAAGTGGAATATATCGTGGTTGAGGCTCCCACACCGCCCCGTATGGACGAGTCGGCTTTCGACGGAGTGGACCTCGACATCCCCCTCCGCGTGCCGGCAGGAACTTTTGAACTGTATAAGGACGCAGTGGGCTGGCGCATGTTTACGGAGATAATAGAGTATTGAATGATATGGAGTTAAATATGGAGTTAAATAGGAAGTTAAATGGGAAGTTAAATAGGACAAATGCTTGGTCGTCAACAGTATTGTCCATTTTAACTTCCATTTTAACTTCCTTTTTTACTTCCTAATTTTGAATTAATAGAACCCACCTAAATGAAAAAAGCACTATGACAAGAGAAGAAATAGCACGCGAATTGCACGACAAGGGGTGTAACTGCTGCCAGGCTGTGGTACTGGCATTCAAGGACAAACTGCCTGTCGATGAACAGGCAGCTATGAAAATGGCTTCCGCCTTCGGGCGCGGCATGTCGGGCATCAAGGAGACCTGCGGCTGTGTGAGCGGGATGGCGATGGTGTGCGGGTTGACGGGCAACACGATGATGTTTAAGGGACTCGCCAGCCGTTTTCGTGAGGAGAACGGCGACACCAACTGTCCGCGACTGCTTGCCCTGCAAGGCAAAGGGCACTCGTGTGGTGACCTGGTGGGTTGCGCGGCACGGTTGCTGGAAGAGGTGGTTTGATGGGAGGAGTCGGAGTGAGTCGGAGGGGTCGGAGTGAGTCGGAGGGGGCTGAAAGAATAATTATATGGTTATGAGAAGAATATTATTTTTTGGTTTTTACCTTTTAGTTTTTACTTTTTTGGGTGCTCAGACGTTGAAAACTCCCTGGGCTGAGAAGGTTGACAAGCGTTGTCCACGTCCCGAATACCCTAGACCTATCCTGCAGCGGACGCAATGGCTCTGCCTCAACGGGCAGTGGGACTATGCTATATTGGATAAGGGCTGTGTGGAGCCTTCGGAATGGGATGGCAAGATTACGGTGCCGTTCTGTGTGGAGTCGCAGCTGTCGGGGGTGCAGAAACCCTTGACGGAGAAACAGGAGCTTTGGTATCACCGTGAGTTTGAGGTGCCGGCTGGCTGGAAGGGACGCCGAGTAATGCTGAACTTCGGGGCCGTAGACTGGCAGGCCGATGTGTATGTGAACGACATCCATGTAGGTGGTCACCGAGGAGGTTATGCTGCCTTCAGTTTCGATATTACGCCCTATTTGTTGTCAAAGGGACCCCAGAAATTGGTGGTGCGGGTTTACGACCCAACCAACAAGGGATACCAGCCTGTAGGCAAGCAGACCCTTACGCCACACTCTATCTGGTACACGGCCGTCAGCGGTATCTGGCAGACGGTGTGGCTGGAGCCTGTGGCACAGAACCATATAACCCATATCGCAGCAGCCCCCGATGTGTACCATGGCAGTGTGGAACTGACCTTGCGGAGCAGCGCCGACAACGACGGCAGCATAGTGGAGGCGGTGCTGACAGAGGGCGACAAGAAGGTGGCAAGTGCCAAAGGCATGCCCAACGGTACATTGCGACTGAAGGTGCCAGAAGCCCGATTGTGGAGCCCCGACCACCCATTCCTCTATGGTTTGAAGTTGACGCTACGCAAGGATGGCAAGGTGCAGGACGAGGTGAAGTCGTATGTGGCGATGAGGACCATCGAAACAGGACGAGGAAAGGATGAGAGCTATGTGCGTATGCGTCTCAACGGCCGCAACTGCTTCCAGTACGGCCCGCTGGATCAGGGCTGGTACCCCGATGGGCTGTATACTGCCGCCACCGAGGAGGCAATGCGTTACGACCTAGAGGTGGTGAAGCAGTTGGGATATAATATGATTAGGAAGCATGTGAAAGTGGAACCCGACCGTTGGTACTACCTTTGCGACAGCTTGGGTATCTTGGTGTGGCAGGACATGCCCAGCGGCGACTATGGCAACCAGTGGGAGCCAGGAAAATACAATGGCGGAACCGACCGGCAACGCAGCACTGCCTCAGCAGAGAATTATTACCACGAATGGAAAGAGATAGTGGACCAGTGCGGCCAACACCCCTGTGTGGTTGTTTGGGTACCTTTCAACGAAGGCTGGGGGCAGTTTGAGACAGAGAAAGTGGTGGCCTGGACCAAGGAATACGACCCCACGAGGCTGGTCAACCCCGCAAGCGGTGGCAACCACCGCGCCTGTGGCGATATATTTGATCTGCACAATTATCCACAGCCATCCATGTATCTGAGCGACCCCAACAGGGTGAATGTGTTGGGCGAATATGGGGGGATAGGACTCCCGATGGCGGGCCATCTGTGGAAGGAAGACCAGAACTGGGGTTATGTGAAGTTCCAGAACAAAGAGGAGGTGACTGCGGAATATGTGAAGTATGCCGAGCAATTGAAGGGCTTTGTTGATAGGGGCTACAGCGCCGCCGTCTATACGCAGATGAGCGACGTGGAGGGCGAGGTGAACGGCTTGCTTACCTACGACCGCAGGGAACTGAAGGTAGACCCTGTGGCGGTGGGCAAAGTGAACCGCGAAGTGATAGCGATACTTAATAATAAACAAAATATGGAACTGTTTACCCTTAAAAACCGACATGGAATGACCGCACGCATCACCAACTACGGCGGACGCATAGTTTCGCTGCTGGTGCCCGACCGCGATGGAAGGATGCAAGATGTGGTGCTGGGATTCGACAACACGGAGGACTATCTGCGCGAGAACCACCTTTCGGACTTTGGTGCTGCCATCGGACGGTATGCCAACCGCCTTGGCGACGGCCGTATCACGGTGGCAGGCAAGACTATCCAACTGCCTCAGAACAACGGTCGCCATACACTGCATGGAGGACCTACCGGCTGGCAGTACCAGCTATTCACTGTAGAGAACGTGACCGCCAATTCGCTGACTCTTACCTTGGTGAGCCCCGATGGGGACAACAATTTCCCTGGAGAGGTGCATGTGCGGATGGTGTACACCCTCACCGACGACAATACGCTGGATGTGAGCTACAGCGCTACTACCGACGCGCCTACGGTCATCAATTTGACCAACCACAGCTATTTCAACCTCAACGGCGATGGCCGTACGACCATTCTCAACCACCTCCTCACTATCGATGCCGACCAGTACACGCCTATCGACGACAGCTATCTGCCTCTGGGAGTTAAGGAATCGGTAGAGGGGACGCCTTTCGACTTCCGTCGGGCCAAGGCTGTGGGGAAGGAAATGGATGCCGACAATGTCCAGCTGCGCAATGGCAATGGTTATGACCACAACTGGGTGTTGAATACGCGAGGGGATGTTGAGAAGCCTTGTGCCCGCTTGGAGAGCCCCACGACGGGTATAGTGCTAGAGGTGTTCACCACCGAGCCTGGCATGCAGGTCTATACCGGTAACTTCTTGGATGGTACGGTGAAAGGCAAAGGAGGAGTTGCTTATCCCCAGCGTAGTGCCATCTGCCTAGAGACTCAAAAATACCCCGATAGTCCCAACAGGCAGTGGGCAGAGTCGAACGCCTACCTGAATCCGGGCGAGACCTACCAAAGCCGCACACGATACAGGTTCAGCTGCCAGAAATAGTGAGCAAACAAATAGCCACCCTCGGATTGGGGGTGGCTTTCTGTTTCAAGCAAATCGAAAGGAAGTCCTACATGTTTTCAGCGTAGGACATATATTTGTCAACTTCGCTGTATTCGGGGCTCTCGGGATAGTTGTCCTTAATCTGCTGGAAAGCTTTGACAGCGGCATCGCCGTTGCCCAGTTTGATATACATCATTCCGGCCTTCCAGAGAGCGACGGGAGACACAACAAAGTTGGAAGCCTTAGCGGCGGCGTTCTCATAGTATTTGACTGCTTCGGCTGCATTATCCTGTTCGGCGTATGCGTCGCCAATCAGCATGATGGCCTCAGCACCGGTGAAGGCATCTTTGCCCTTGTAAGACTTGAGGAGGTCGATGGCCTCGTCGTATTGGCCAAGGTTGAGGTGGCAGATGCCGGCATAGTACTTGGCGAGGTTGGCAGACTTGGTGCCACGGTAGTCGGAGATGATGTCGGTGAAACCGAGGAACTCGTCGTTACCATTGAGTGCCTGCTCGAAGTTGCCCTCGTTGAACCATTGTTCGGCAGCAAACATGTCTTCGGCTGCACGCACCTGGCGAGGTTGGGCCACGAGTGTCACATAAGCCCAAATACCAAGGGCGACTACCAAAATGGCAGCTGCGATGATGGTGAGCTTCTTTTTGTTTTCTTTGATGTACTGTTCGGTTTTTGCGATGATGCCGCTCACCTCGAGGTTTTTCTCTTCTTGTTGCTCTTTCATTAGTATCTGTTTTTTATTCTATTATCAGAGTTGACTTGTAATATTTGAGGCTGCAAAAATAGTCATTTTTTTTCATAGTAACGATATTTTTTTTGTAATAGTGCTTTTTTTTATTGCCGATATTTTTTTTAACATTTCACAAATAGTTGTAGTAGTGACTGTTGGGATGTGTTGAGGTTTTTTTTTTGAGAAAAAAAACTATTTTCTGCTTTTTTTTTCTATTTTTGCAAATTGGTTTTCTGTGCATATTATACACTAAAAGTAGGTAACCATGAATACAAATATAGAATATCTTGGATTGAAATTGAAGAGTCCGATATTGGCTGGCAGCTGTGGTTTGACCGCCAATATCGAAAATCTGTGCAAGCTGGAAGAGGCGGGCGCAGGTGCCGTGGTGCTGAAGTCTATCTTTGAGGAGCAGATCATCTATGATATCAAACGCAATACGCACATGTATGCTCCCGTTGGAAACTACGGCGACAGCTATGAGTATATTGCCCAGCACGTGGCCGATGATTCGGTGCAGAAGCATTTTGACCTGATACGTGAGGCCAAGAGGCGGCTGACCATTCCCGTTATCGGCAGTATCAACTGCTATTCTCACGAGACTTGGCTGACCTACGCCAAGCAGTTCCAAGATGCGGGCTGCGACGCGCTGGAACTGAATATGGCCATCATGCCGTTTGAGACTTCGCTCTCGACCGACGATGTGGAGCGCACCTTCAGCAATATTGTGCAGTCGCTCAAAAAGTCTATCAGCATTCCGATCAGTATCAAGGTGGGTACTTATTTCACTGACCTCGCCAAATTCATGCAACAGCTGTCGTGGATGGGTATACAGGGTATCACGATGTTCAACAAGTCGTTGCAGGTGGATGTGGATGTGGATGCCGAGCGTCTCTGCAATGCTGACTCGCTGACCTATCCGGGCGAGTTGTACAACACGCTGCGGTGGACTGCCATACTGAGCCGTAAGCTCCGCTGCAACCTCTGTGCCACGACAGGTGTGTCGGATGGTAAGGATGTGGTGAAGCTGTTGTTGGCAGGCGCTACGGCGGTGCAGGTTGCTTCGTGTCTCTACCGCCATGGGGTGGAATATATGAAGACCCTCAACGATGACCTGCGGGCTTGGATGGAAGGCAAGGGCTATGAGAGCCTAGACCAGTTCAGAGGCCGCCTGGCCATGAGCACGAGCGACAAGGCTGGCATGCTGATGCGTACTCAGTTTATGAATTATTTTGCAGATATTAAGTAGCTTTTCGGGCGTTTGGATGTTCGTCATTAGGGATGTTTGGATGTTCGGATTTACATTATAATAATAATACTATTCGTTAAATGGAAAATTTACAAGAAGAGAAGACTATTAGTTTCTTTCGTTTCGAGGATTTGCGCATCTACGCCAAGGCAACAGACTACAGTGCTTGGCTGGTAGCCAACCTTGGCACCCCCACTAATGAGAAGCAGAAAAACTTGATTGACTCGTTCTGCCGCTCGTCGTACGACATCGCCCTCAACATTGCCGAAGGGTCGTCGCGTAACAAGAGTCAGTTCGAACATTGTTTAAAAATCTCCAAGACCGCCATCCGTGAGTGTATAGTTTTCACCACTATCTCCAAGAGCCTTGGCCTGCTGGATGACGAGTGCTACGAACGCTCGCGCGAATACCTGATGGAGCTGACCCGCATGATTGGTGCGCTCATCATCTCGCTGCAGCGTGGTGGTCGCCGTCGCGACGAGAATGAGTCGGATACCGAAAGTGTGTCGGAAGAGCCCGACGCATTGGATTCGATCGACACAAACTTTTGATTTTTTGTAACCTATGACTTGTGATCTGTGAAGCGAAGGCACTCGTTTCACAGGTCGCTGGTCACTGAATCATACAGGTTGCTGTTTATTAACAAACGATTGTCCTACAAACTAACCTCTCACTCCCATGTATCCTACAATAAATAACCTACGCTTCACAGAAACGGGCAATTACTTTTTGATTGCAGGGCCTTGTGTCATTGAGGACGAGCATTCCCCTATTGCCATAGCAGAACGGCTGGTTGATATCACTGAGCGTCTTCATATCCCCTTTGCCTTCAAAGCCTCTTATCGTAAGGCCAACCGTTCGCGGTTGGATTCTTTTTCAGGAATTGGTGACCTGGCGGGGCTGGAGGTTTTACGGGAGATAAGAAACCGCTTGGGGGTGCCTGTGGTGACCGATATCCACAGCGAGGCAGATGCCGCTATGGCTGCTCCCTATGTAGATGTATTGCAGATTCCTGCTTTTCTCTGCAGGCAGACTTCTCTTCTGCAGGCAGCAGCCGAGACGGGGAAATGCGTGAATATTAAAAAGGGACAGTTCCTTTCGCCTGAGGCGATGGTCCACGCTGTGGACAAGATGCAGCATTTTGGCAATTCCAACGTGATACTGACCGAACGGGGTACCACTTTTGGTTATCAGGACCTGGTTGTGGATTTTCGTGGGGTGCCAATCATGCAGCGGAACCATGTGCCCGTGGTAGTCGATATCACCCACTCGTTGCAGCGCCCCAACCAGCCTGCAGGGGTGACGGGCGGCAACCCCGAAATGATAGAGACCATCGGGCGTGCCGCTGTGGCCGTGGGATGCGATGGCATCTTTATGGAAACCCATCCCGACCCCTCGGTGGCAAAGTCCGACGGCGCTAACATGCTGCCCCTCCATCTGGCAGAGAGACTGCTGGAAACTCTGCTGAGAATACATCATGCCGCATACAATAATAATAGTGACCAGTGAACTGTGACTAGTGACACGAATGCGCTCGTATCACAGGCCACTCAAAACACAAACAAACATTACTGCATATGACTTTGAACCTAGATAGACCGATAGTTTTTTTTGACCTTGAGACAACAGGTGTGAATGTGGGACGTGACCATATCATCCAGATTTCGATGCTTCGGGTCAATCCCAATGGTGTGAATCGTACCAAGACTGAGTTTATTCGTCCTGCTGAAGAGAATGGTGTTACTATCCATATCCCCGAAGAGTCGACCCTGATACATGGTATCACCGATGCCGATGTGGCTGATAAGCCCACGTTCAAAGAGAAGGCATTGGAGATAGCTGAGTTTATAGGCGACTCCGATTTGGCGGGGTATAACTCCAATAAGTTCGATGTGCCGATGCTGGTTGAGGAGTTTATGCGCGCAAAATGCCAGTTCAGTCTTAATAAGCGCTTCTTGGTGGATGTGCAAAATATCTTCCACAAGATGGAGCCCCGTACGCTGAAAGCTGCCTATCGGTTCTATTGTGGCAAGGAGCTGGAAAATGCTCATTCTGCCGATGCCGATACCATGGCTACCTATGAAGTGCTGCTGGCCCAGTTGGAGCGGTACAAGGATGTCGAGTACGTGGATTCGGATGGCAAGGTGTCGAAGCCGATAGTCAATGATATTGAGGAACTCAGTAAGTTCACCACAGTGCTGCGGTGGGCAGATTTGGTTGGCCATATAGGATATAATTCCCAGAACCGTAAGGTGTTTAACTTCGGCAAACACAAAGGTCGGGTGGTAGAGGAGGTATTTCTGGAAGAACCCTCCTACTATGATTGGATGATGAAGGCTGACTTTCCACTCTCTACAAAGGAGTGTATCACTAAGTCGTGGAGATACCTACGTGATAAGAAGAAACTGGATGCCCTCAAGGCCCACTTTAGTAGTCAAATTTAAGGGGCTAAAAGATTTTGGCTCTAGTTTGATAAAAGACTGATTTTTTAGCAGCCTCGAAGAAGCTGAATCTCAATAACGTTGCAAAGTCGAGCGCAGAGCCGAACTCGTTCGAGCTATGCCGAGATGCAGCAACGTCTCGAAGAAACCCCATACTAAGCGACCAACGGGAGCGCAGTGTGGGGAAAGCGAAACCCCTACTACTCAGCGTGTCGAAGACACGCCACATTGAGAAATACGAGCAAGAATCAGTCATATTTTGTACTTGAGCGAAGATTTTAAACAAGTAGTTATAGGGGTAAACTCCTTTTCAGGTTAGTTGATATATCCTTCCTTATCGTGGCTCATATGCTACATGACAAGGAGAGAGAGCATTTGTGTCCCTTCAAGAAATCCGGTGAGGTGGTCGCCTCGCTGGATGGGACCGACACCTGCAGGGGTGCCAGTGTAGATGAGGTCGCCAGCTGAGAGGGAGACGAATTGTGAGAGGTAGGAGATGAGACGGTCGGGAGAGAATATCATATCGCAACTATTACCCTCTTGGACTGTTTTTCCATTGACACATAGAGAGAAACAAAGGTCGTTGATGGACTTGTGGACTTCCTCCAACGGGAGGAATTGGCTGACGATGGCACTTCCGTCAAACCCCTTGGACAGCAGCCAAGGCATCCCAGAGGCTTTGAATCCGCGCTGAATATCTCTAGCCGTAAGGTCTATGCCTAGCGCGACGGAATTGTAGTACAGGTGCGCATCGGAGCACGGAATGTGGCTGCCAGACTTTTCGATCTTTACAACAATTTCTATCTCATGTTGCAGATCGTTTGTGAAAGGGGGATAGGTAAGGGTGGCAGGTGAGGGAAGGAGCGCAGTATGAGGTTTCTCAAAGAAAGTGGGCTCGGCAGGGAGGGGTGACTTCATCTCCGCTGCGTGCGGAGCATAGTTACGAACTACACAGAATATATTCATGGGACAGGCTCTATTTAATCATTCTTAACTGCAACAATATCGATGCGGCGGTCGCGTGCAGCTTCGAGACTGTAGACCGAACGCACGCTTCGAGGGTTGCGGCGAGGGTCGTTGGGAGCTACAGTGTTTGTGTCGGCGGCACCATGTGCCAAGGTTTCTAGCCGCAGGCTGCCATTGTTGAGGTAGGGTAGTAGTACTTGGTCGTTCCAGCGTTTCAACGTGTTGCGGAAACAGTCGATGCGGCGTTTGGATATGTTGACATTGTAAAGGTCCTCAAATAAGGGGCTGGCAAAGCCGTCGATGGTGAGGGTGATGTGGTGGCCGGCCTGCAGGTCCTTGAGGATGAATTGGAGAAGCGTCTGCATCTCAGTATGGCTCTTCTGCAGTTCGTAGTTGAAGAAGTAGTCTACGGCTTTTTGCACAGAGTCGCGCTTGCGGGCATCGGCTGGGTTAGATTGGGCGCCTTTATATTCGTTGGCTAGCTGTACATAGTGGTGCCATGTGTAGCTGTAGTCGAGGGTCGTGGTAGTGTCGAGTGTATGGGGGTTAGGCTCGTCATTGTGGAAATAAAGACTGAGTGGAAGCAGATCTTGTATCGTGAGGGCGCGTGTCACGGTGGGAGGAGGAGGAAGAGTTGATGTGGTACGGAGTCGGCGCCAGCGGAACAGGTCGTTACAGCAGTTGCTGTCGGTGGTGAATAGGGAACCTGGGCGGTTGGAGGCTAGGAATCCGCAAGCTTCGAGTTGTCGGATGGTGTCGGTCGAGTCCTTGACACAGCGGCATTGGCAAGGCTGGAAGGTGAAATAGAGATCGTCGTAGGGACTATTGATTTCTTCGCCTAGGTTCTCGGGCTGATGCCAGCTGTTGCGGAATCCTTGAGAGCGGTATATGTCGAAACTGCCATGCCCCCCATCGCGGTTGCTGCTGAAATACAACATGCCTTCTTCGTTACAGTAGAATGGTGTGACATCGTTGCTGTCGCTGTTTACTGGGGTGCCTAGGTTGGTGCAATTGCCGGGTTTTCCTTCGGAGATAATCATGGCGTACCAGATGTCCATCCCACCTATGCCGCCCGGACGGTCGGAACTGAAATAGAGTATCGTCTTGCCATCAGGCAAATAGCCGACGGTAGGGTGTGTGCTGGAATACTCCTTGAGGTTGGCATCACCTCCGAGAGGTTTAGGCTTGCTCCAACGGTTGTAGGTGCGTTTAGTATAGTAGATATGAACGATATCGTCCTTGGTCTCGCTGCGGGTGAAATATAAGATGTTGTTGCGACGGTCGAAGGCTACGTTGCCACAATTAGTGCCATTACTATTGAGTCCCCATTGATTTTGGCGCCCTTGGCCGAGGGTACCATCTTCAGCCAGTGGAGCTTCGAAAATGGTGGTGAGGATGGGGTTGAAGTCGATAAGATACAGGCGACTGTTTTCCTCTCCCTGCATGGTATTGTAGAGGAGGATGCTGTCGTCCACCACTACGGCAGCAGATTCGCTGCCAGTGGTGTTGATGTTGTCCCCGATGTGGGTTATCTCGTAGTGGACCTGGCTTCGAAGGGGTAGGCTGGCAAAGATGAGAACGAGGGCAAAAACGATTCTTTTCATATCTTTTCAATTAAGACGGAGGAACTCCGCAGTTGAATTGTCTGTTGTTCAAAAGTTCTGTAAGGATAGTGCATGGCGGCGGGTAGGTGAGATTAGTAGGGCTGGCATTTAAGGGCTTTGGTCTTTTTCTCTCCTTTTGACAGGCGGTAGACCATGCCAATCTCAAAAGCACCGATGGTGTTGGAGGCGGTGGCAAGACCAGAGATGTTGGCATCGTAGCAGAAGTTGAAGAGGAAGGCGTCGTATTCCATGAGTAAGTTGGCTATAAGGGCGTCGCCATGACGGTAGGCTAGACCGGCACGGAGGCTAATTTGATGGCGGCTGCCTTCGTCCAGATACCATTTGAAGTCGACCCCATAGACGAGTTCGTGGAACTTGCCTTGTAGCTGGAGGAGCATGACAGGCATTAGAGACCAGGTCTGCCAGTAGCGGTATTCAGCACGGGCAAAGAGGCTATAGCGACGCAACAGATAGGTGTCGTCAAGGCCTAGGTAACTGATGTTGGGCTGGTTGATGTTGCGGACTGAGAGTCCCACTTTGGTGTGTAGGTCGCCATTGGGCTGCCAATACCAGGCAAGGCCAGCGGCTAGGAGAGGGTAGTTGCTGTGCTGTGTGGGAAAGAGCTCGGAGGGGTCTTCCATCTCGGCATGAGTGGGGTCGAATCCCGATTGGGCAAAGCCTCCCTCGATACCGAGAGAGAGGAAGTTGTTTCGGTGTCGGTTGAGGGCATGGTAGTAGGCCAGCGAAAGGTGTGCCGAGGTGGTCCCATAGTGTAGCGAGCCGGCGTGATCGTTGAAGATGGATGCCCCAGCACTGAAACCGCTGAGGCTTTGGTTGTCGCGCCAAACGGCCATCTCTCCTGTGAGGGCGAAGGTTTGGAATGGTGTACTCACACTGGCCCATTGGTTGCGGTAGATGACTCCGAAACGCCCTGCCCCATTATAGAAACCTGCGTAGGCTGGGTTGAGCAGCAATGGGTTGGCATCCACTTGGGAGAAATGAATGTCCTGCGCCCTCAGATGGGTGAGGGGGAGCAGCAATAGGAGTATGAGCAGACGTTTGTGCATAATAATACTATCGTGCGTATGGAGGCAGGGATATGTCTGCCAGTTCGCCTTTGAGGTATTTGAAATAGCCGGCAATACCGACCATGGCGGCATTATCGGTGCAGTATTGGAATTTGGGTATGAATACCTTCCAATGGTGCCGTTCTCCGAGTCTTGTCAGTTCGCTACGCAACAGGCTGTTGGCGGATACGCCTCCTGCAATTGCCACTTGCCGCACCTTGCTTTCTTTGACGGCTTTTTCCAACTTTTTGATAAGAAACCCTACAATACACTGCTGGATAGAGGCGCACAGGTCGGCCTTGTGGAGTTCGATGTAGTTGGGCTCTTCTGCTAGACGGTCGCGAAGGAAGTAAAGGAAGGAGGTCTTAATACCGCTAAAGCTATAGTCGTTACCGGGGATATGGGGAGTGGCGAAGTGAAAGGCGTTGGGGTCGCCCTCCTTGGCCAGCCGGTCGATGATGGGGCCGCCAGGATAGCCTAGCTCCATAATCTTGGCCGCCTTGTCAATTGCCTCGCCGGCGGCATCGTCAATGGTCTGCCCCAGTACTTTGATGTCGAAATGGCTTCGTAGTAGCAGTATCTGAGTATGTCCACCTGATACAAGTAGACAGATAAAGGGAAACTGCGGCACCTCGCTATTATCGTCCTCTTTGATGAAATGTGATAGCACATGAGCTTGCAGGTGGTTCACTTCCACCAGTGGGATGTTGAGCGCCTGTGCGAAACTCTTGGCAAATGACACGCCCACCATGAGGGACCCTAGAAGGCCTGGACCGCGGGTGAATGCCACTGCGTTCAGTTCGCTCTTGTCGATGTGGGCGTTGTTGATAGCGGCATCCACCACGGGGACTATATTCTGTTGGTGGGCACGGGAGGCGAGTTCGGGTACGACGCCTCCGTATTGTTCATGCACCTTCTGAGAGGCGATGACATTCGATAGGATGCGGTCGCCTCTCAGTATGGCTGCCGAGGTGTCGTCGCACGACGACTCGATGGCTAGAATGGTGGCTTTAGGATTGCTTTCTAGCATGATGAGCCTTGGCTTATTGCTTTTTCTTAGTGTCGGTAGCGATGTCGTTTGGGTCGAGTATGGGGTCGTCCATCTCGTTGCATTTGCGAGTGGGGTTGTTCAAGTCTGAACAGCGGGTGCCTGCAGCTGCAAGGGTGGTGTTGGGTCCAGTCCAGCGTGAGCCAACCATTTCATAGCAGCGGCACGACTTGCTGTCGCATGCGGCCAGCGCCAAGGCGCAAACGGCGATAATGAGTAGTTTCTTCATGGTTTCAGATTGTTATGAGTAGATGATTATTTTGTTATCATTCGGCTGAATAGGCATTGATAAAGGTGGGCATGTAGGAGCCAATCTCTATTTCGTCGACAAAGAGCCACGCCTGCTCGCCAGCGCTAATGTGCCAATCGGGCATTTTGCCGTAGTTGGTAGCCTTGATGCGCACATAGCGGCAAGTGGTATAGCTTCCACGGCAAGTGAATGAGTGCTGAACGCTCTCTTCCTGCCGTTCGCGCACGGCCGGAAACTCGGTGTTCTCCACCGATGCCCAATGGATGTAGTTCTTGCCATCGTTCGAGATGCTTACTTCTACCTTGGTGGGGAAGAATATCCAGCTGCGCATGTTGTCCAGGCAGTCAACGCCGACACTCACAAGTGATTTGGGAGATAAGAGGTCGACCACTACTTCCATGTCGCCAGTCCATCCCTGCCATCCGCCAATGCGGTAGTTGGTAGTGCCGTACAGACGGTCGATGAGGCCGTCAGGACCGTTCTCACTGTACTGAGGTTCGGGTTTTGTGAGGTAACGCAATTGCTTGTCAGCGATGAATCGGTTGAGGGTCTGACTTACCACGGGGCTATAGCCATGGGTGTTGGGATCGTAGGCAACGGCCTTAAGGGTTATGTCGTGGTTGACCAGTATCGGCTGCACATAGCGGAAAGAATTGGTGTCAGGGGTGCGTCCGTCGGTGGTATAGTATATGCGGGACTGGCTGTTAGGGAGATTGCGCGAGTTGAGCGAGATGAACAGAGAGTCCTTGAAACACTGCTCCCAATTGCTGAACCAAGGTGCAGGCGGACATCTTTGTTCGTTGGGGAAGGTGATTTGAGGCTCGTTGAAGAAGGTCTTTCCATCCCAGAAACGCCCAGACTGCCAGTTCTTGCGGTCTATTATCAAGTCGTCTTTCCCGTCACGGTGTATAGTCACGAGGTCGAACAACGGGGTGACGGTCACGTACTCACCGCTGCCAGGACAAACGGGATAGAACCCCATTGCGCTCATCACATACCAGGCACTCATCTGACCGCAATCCTCGTTGCCACATAGTCCGTCGGGCTCAGGGGTATACAGTTCGTGGAGGATGCGATGTACCGTCTTGTCTAGTTTGTCGGGTGCATTCACATAGGCATATAGGTAGGCGGCATGGTGCGATGGCTCGTTGCCGTGGGCATATTGTCCAATCATGCCAGTGATGTCGCTTTGGTCGCGGCCGGTGGTCTCGCTACTGGTGTTGAAAAGTGAGTCGAGGAAAGCCTCAGCCTTCTCAGTCCCGCCCATCTGAGCAATCCATCCCAATACATCGTGAGGGACATAGGTGCTATACTGCCAGCTGTTGGCCTCGGTGAAATGGTTGTTCACCTCTGTGGGGTTGAACGGAGTGACAAAGCCACCATTGCGGCGGGCGTGCATAAATCCTTCGGCATCCATGATGTTCTGCCAAGATTGTGCTCGGCGTATATAGGTGTCGTACACCTCTTGCAAATGGCGGTAGGTGGCGGAGGTGTCGGGCTTGAACACGCCACGCATCATCTCTATATAAGCATAGCGGGCTATGCACCAGTCGTCGTATGAGTATTCGAGGGTCTTTGAGACCGTTTCGTTGTCCAACTGGCTGTCCATATAGCCCTGGGAGGCATAGGCCAGATGGGTCTCGGTGCGGTTGGATGTGGATATCATGGCCTCCAGGAGTTCCAACCTACGGCGGTCAGTCCAGCTGTCGAGGATGCCAGTCTCCTGCGCTACAAGTATCACAGGGCATGCGTGGTAGCCTATCATACAATGCGTCTCGTAGGCTGCCAGCTCCCACATGGTCAGCTCGCCGCCCGTCTCAAACTGGTTCAGCATGGTGTTGATCCAGTCCTCGGTGATTTTGGGCTCAATAATAGCCATGAGCGGGTGCAGGGCACGGTAGGTGTCCCACAATGAGAAAACGGTGTAGATCGGTTTGTCGGAGGTGTAGATGGTATCGTTCATGGCACGGTAGCGGCCGTCCACATCGCTCCACAGGTAGGGCGAAGTATAGCAGTGGTAGAGGGCGGTGTAGAAGTTTTGCTTCTCTTTGCGAGAGCCTCCTTCAACCTCAATCTTCGAGAGGGCCTTCTCCCAGTTTTGGTGTGTCTCGGTGCGTAGTTTGTCGAAGTCCTTATTCTCTCGGGTGTCGAGGTTCTTCTTGGCTCCTTCGCAGTCAACGCCCGAGATGGCGACATAGACTTCCGCCTGCTTGCAATCGTCGTCTAGCACAACCAAGGCTTTCAGTCCGTCGTCGTAGTATTTCACCTCCTGGATGGGTTCGCTGCATGAGAGGGCGAAATAGCACTTCTGGTGGGGGTTCCACGCGTCGCTCTCGCGCCAACCACTGATGATGCCGTCGGCTTGTTGCTTCTCAAATCCGGCACCCAATACCTTGTCGCGGTGGCGAAGGTCGATAACGAAGCCCTTCTTTCCACCACGTGGGAACGAATAGCGGTGGGCGGCTACTCGGTCGGTAGCAGTCAGTTCCACCATCACTCGGTTGCGGTCGAGCACCACGCGGTAATAGCCTGGAGTGACACTTTCGCTGCGATGCGAGAATTTGGAACAGAATTCGGTCTGTGGCATATTCGGGGTGAAATTCCAGTTGTCGCCTTCGGCCATGACGGGCATTACAAGCACGTCACCATAGTCCTCACAGCCGGTGCCGCTGAGGTGGGTGTGGCTGAAGCCATAAACGGTGTCATCGCTATAATGGAATGCACTGCAGCCGTCCCAACCCTCCAGTCGTGTGTCTGGGCTGGGCTGTATCTGGCCGAAAGGTGCTATGGCACCAGGGTAGGTATGACCATGCTGGTCGGTGCCGACCAAGGGGTTCACATAACGTGTAAGCCCGCTGCCGCACGAGGCTAATAATAGTGCCATGCTGGCGCCTAACGCAATAAAGAAATGTCTCATGATTTCTATTTCTTAGTTCTTACTTCTTACTTCTTAGTTCCACCAGTGCTGCCGCACCCAGAATGGCCACTTCGTTGGCTTTGAGGTGAGACATGTAAATGGAACATTGCCCTTTGTAGATGTTGAGCAAGTTGGCTTCGAACGAGGCTTTCAACGGATCCAGAAGCGGTGCTCCTACTTTGGTGGGACCACCCATCAGGAAGATGGCCTGGGGCGCTGAGAAAGTACAAGCATTGGCGCAGGCCAATCCCAGCCAATCGCCAACCATGGCGTAAGTCTCCTTGGCCAGTGGGTCGCCGGCGTTGGCGGCATCGCCTATCATCTTGCTGGTAATCTCTCCGTCGGGTACGTCTGCGGCAATCCAGTCTGAGTGTTGCTTGGCTTCAGCCGGAGTACCTTTCTCTTTGCGCAGTTCCACATAGGTCTGAACGATACCACGGGCAGAGGTGTAAGCCTCTAGGCATCCACGTCGGCCGCAACTGCAGGGGCGTCCGTTGGGGATAAGGATGTTGTGTCCAAGCTCGCCGGCCGTGCCGGTGAAACCATGTACCAACTTTCCATCCACCACGATGCCGCTGCCTACACCGGTACCGAGGGTGATCATGATAAAGTGCTCCATTCCCTTTGCACCGCCATAGACATACTCGCCATAGGCGGCGGCGTTGGCATCGTTGCTCAGCACCACTGGGCAATCCACATACTTGTGAAATTCCTCCTCGAAATTGAGAAGCCCCTTGATAGTCAGGTTTGGGGCCCACTCCACACACCCAGTATAGAAATTGCCATTGGGCGCACCGATACCAATACCAGTCAATTCACTTAGGGAAATATGGTTCACACCCTTCTCCTCGTCACCTTTTGCCACCATGTCGTTAATCTGCTCCATGATGTCACGGACGTAAGGCTCCAGTTGGGTGTATTGGCTTGTGGGGATGCTGCGGCGTGCCACAATAGCGGCATCATCTCTTACTAAACCCATGTCGGTGTTGGTGCCACCAACATCAATTCCGATTGCGTATGTGTTTTGCATATAATATTATTTTATCTTATGTTGTTTGTTGGTTCTCAATTGTATAGCAATACTCTGACACACTCTGTGCCATGTGTTCTGCGACTACAAAAATACACTTTTTTTTTCAATTATGTGGTTCTGACTTTTTTTTTCTTTTTCTACAGAATCTTTATAAATGAAAAAAAAGATGTACATTTGCACTATGGATGAACCTATGACTGAAAAGATTTTTTCGCTCGAAGAGATTGACTACTCACGCTTTTGGGGCGACAACGACAAGATTCTCGACTTTGTGAGAATCTTGTTCCCCAAGTTAAAACTGATAGCCCGCGGCGAGATGCTCAAGGTGGTGGGAAGTGCCGAGGATATAGATCACTTTGATGGGAAGTTGCAGGCCATGATGACCTATTATGACAAGTTGGGACGCCTCAACGAGAATGTGATAATGCAGATATTTGAGAATGGCGGCTCTACTCCCGAAGCAGAGACCAATGAGGAGATATTGGTTCATGGTCGCAACGGGATTCTCGTCCGTGCTCGTACGCCAAACCAAAAGCGGTTGGTCGAGGCCGTGAAGCACAACGACATGGTGTTTGCTATCGGCCCTGCGGGAACGGGCAAAACCTACACGGCTGTTGCTTTGGCTGTCCGCGCACTCAAAAACAAAGAGATTCGGCGTATCATTCTTACCCGACCGGCAGTGGAAGCAGGCGAGAATTTGGGTTTCCTGCCTGGAGACCTGCGCGACAAACTTGACCCATACCTCCAGCCGCTGTATGATGCGCTGCGAGATATGATACCCCAACAGAAGTTGCTCAATTACTGGGAGGACAATACTATCGAGATTGCACCCCTGGCCTTTATGCGCGGACGCACGCTGGACAATGCCTTTGTTATTCTCGATGAGGCACAGAACGCCACCTCTTCCCAACTCAAGATGTTCCTTACCCGCATGGGTAGGAACGCCAAGTTTGTCATCACCGGCGACATCACCCAGATTGACCTACCCCGTCACCAGCAGAGCGGTCTGGTGCAGGCCATGCACATCCTCGACGGCATCAACGGCATCAGCTTCATCAACCTCGACAACAGCGACGTGATACGACACAAGCTGGTCACCAAGATAATCCGAGCCTACGACGGCGAACCGCCGCAGGTATTAACTTGATATTCCCTGTTGTCATGAAATGTTACCCTAATTGTAAGATTAACCTAGGCCTGCACGTTGTGGACAAACGCCCTGATGGCTACCACAACCTAGAAACCATTTTCCTGCCTGTTCATGACCTCTGCGACGAGTTGGAGATAATCCCTGCCAAGGGCTCTGACACTGTTGTGCGGCAGGAAGGCATAGTGCTTGACAACGCCCCAGAGGATAACCTCTGCATGAAAGCCTACCGTCTGCTGCACGACGAATTCAACATCCCGCCGGTGGAGATACTCCTGCGCAAGCACATCCCCTTCGGTGCCGGCCTGGGCGGCGGCAGCAGCGATGCCGCCTTTACTCTCAAAATGCTCAACGACATGTTCTCGCTGGGGCTTGCAACCGCCGACCTTGAGCAACGGGCTGCACGGATAGGTGCCGACTGCGCCTTCTTCATCCAGAACCGCCCCGCCTACGCCACCGGCATTGGCGACCAGCTGGAGCCTATCGACCTCGACCTGTCCGCCTACCGCATAGCCATAGAGATACCACCCGACGAGCATGTCAGCACCCGCGAGGCCTACGCGGGTCTGCATCTGCAAGGCGGCAGCCGTCCCGACCTGCGGAAGGCGGTGCGCCAACCTATAGAGCAGTGGCGGGAAACTATCGTCAACGACTTCGAGGCCTCCGTTTTCCCAGCCCACCCCGCCATCGCCGCGCTGAAAGACGATATGTACCGCCGTGGCGCACACTACGCAGCCATGACCGGCAGCGGCGCCGCCGTGTTCGGATTCTTCCCTATATAATAGTTTTTCTCATCCGACTGTCAGATTTTGCCATCCAGAGGGGTATTGTATTATCAGAATGGACAACAACGAGATATTCAATACCACTCTGAGCACCTACTCCGCCCTCATCTGGAGCATGTGCCGCAACGCTGCCTGTGGCGACAGCGAGTTGTGCCGCGACTTGTTTCAAGAAGCATCCATACGGCTATGGCAGCATATCTCCGAACTGGATATGAATGCCAAACCCTATCAGCAAAAAGCTTGGGTCGAATGGCAAGTGAGACATGTGTTGAGCCACAGCCGCAAACCCCGTGACATGGAGCACAACTTGCCTGAGC
>CAMYZD010000033.1 GCA_947303735.1 uncultured Bacteroidales bacterium
CTCCATAAACATGGCTGCATTCTGCCGTGCATCCTTCAATATCATGTCCGTCAACTCCTTGTCCGCCTTCAATTCCGCCTCACCTTTCCTCTCTATGGCGTTGCGTTCCTCATTGCTATACTCCGTACGGAGAAAAGACACCTGATTGTAAATCATCTTCACATCATCGGGTGAAATATTGTAGCTCAAGACTTCTGGCTGAGGTAGCACCAGCGAGATACTCTTAGTCTTATGTTTTTTGTCAACATTGATACGCACCGACTCGGCATCGAACTTATCCATGTCTATACCGGCCTTGATAACTGCCTTGAACGAAAACAATATCTTCCTGTTGCCGAACACCTGCCACGTCTCATCGCTATTACTCACTACTTTCTGCACCGTGTACTGCACCGTGCCCAATTCGGACACTTGCCTTATTCTTTGTTGCCAAGCACTCTCTGTATCCTGCTTATTGCACGAAGACAGAAGCACCGCCACAATCAAAAATATCGGCCATATAACTTTTTTCATCCTCATTTCTTTTTTCTTTATTCATTTAACAATTCTCACCAACGACTTGTTATCAAGAAGTTAACACCGAATTCCCTAAAACAGTCGCCCTTACGTCCACGATGCAAATATACATAAAATTATTTAATTTACACTTAAATGCATAGAAAAATAGTCCATCACCTAAATTCTCATAACTCCACCCTTCATTCCACCACAGCATCCACCATTTACTCCCTTGCCTATACCTGCCTATACCCCTTCTACATTTTTTCTTCGATCCTTTTTCTATCCATCATCGTATCCAGCCAAAAGGAAAGAGCGGAGAAACGCCATTACATTAATAACTAAAGCATTGATTCATGGTAAAATAACTTTATAGAAAAAAGTATTTTTTAGTAGTATTTCTACCTCCGACACTCTTTGGCATTCGCAATATTCTCTCAAAAAAAATTCGCTCGAATATAACAAATGACTGAATTTTGCCAAACTATCTCAATGTCGTTTAATTCTCCACTTCGTTTTACTCCGTTATCAAAGAGCCACTGACTCTTCTTCATCTTCGGGACGTTGTGTAGTTAGGTTATTCCTGACCCCACACTACGAAACCTATCCGAAAAAGGGGGTTGCTCCCTTTGGTCGCGACCCCAGGTTTCTTGTATGGGGTTATTGAAATTCAGCCTTCGAGGCTGTTGAAATATCAGTCAGATATAGCATAAGAGCGAAAAAAATATAAAAATCAACCTTTTTTCCGTAACTTTGCAGCACAATTAATAATATGTTTAATCATGGGACTTTTAGACAAATTACTTGGTAACAAGAACATTATCAAACAGGCTGAAGCTTTGCTAGGCAACGCCAACATCATGGAAATCCTAAAGTCGCTGACTGGCAACAAGGAGTTTATGACCAAACTGGCCAATGCCAAGGACGAAAACGAGCTGCAACATCTAATCTCCACAGCCGTTGATGCCTTGAAGGACAAGAAACTGTCTGATGCCGAGAAAGCCGAGCTGACCAAACAGCTCAAAAACATGACCTCAGGGTTAATGGGCAAGAAATAGCCCTCTTTTCTCACCTCGCCTCTTAGGCAAAGAAAACGTCTGCCAAGGCACTAAAAGATAGGCTTTAGCAGACGTTAGGGTATTTTATTAACGACCTATAAGCTAATTGGGATTATTGCGCTGAGCAAAGCAAGGTTACAAGCTGCTCGAGGTAGAAACGGTCGCAATCGTCGAAGGTGGAATACTCTTTGCTATCGATATCCAACACAGCGACAATCTTTTCCTGACGACGGACAGGGACAACTATTTCGCTACGCGAGGCAGCGCTACAGGCTATATGACCAGGGAAAGCTTCCACATCGGGCACAACCAATGTGCGACCCTCTTTCCAAGCCGTACCACAAACCCCACGTCCGTAGGCTATGTGCATGCATGCCACAGGGCCTTGGAATGGCCCCAGCAACAACTCCTCGCCCACCACACGATAGAAACCCGTCCACCAGAAATGCAGGCTCTCATGCAGCAGAGAAGACATGTTGGCCATAAGGGCAATGAGGTCTGCCTCCCCTTCGGCTAGAGTCTTAGCCTGCCGTAGGAGGAGACTATAGGTGTCGCATTTCTGCAGAGTGGCTGTGTCGCGATTGTTGCGGGCATAGGCAAAAAGCTCGACAGGAAGATGGCAATAGCCGTCGGGATTATTAACTAGATAGTCTTGGTGGTAGTCTTCAGCCCGATAGAAGTTGGCGAGGGGTAACACTTCGACCTGCAGAGGCAGTCCATACTTACCGGCCTCGACCGACATGACATATTGAATGAGGGGCAGGTCGTCGGGGTGGGTGTAGTAGATACCCGTGCGGTAGCGTGTGCCACGGTCTTCGCCTTGCTGGTTGAGGCTGGTGGGGTCGATGGCCTTGAAATACATCTCCAACAAGAAATGCAGGCTCACCCGTAGCGGGTCGTAGCGCAAATGCACCGTCTCGGCATAGCCTGTAGTATCGGTATAGACCTGCTGATAGGTCGGATTGGGGGTGGTGCCGTTGGCAAAACCCACCTCTGTGAAGGTGACCCCTTCAATCTGTTTCAGAAAATGTTCGGCTCCCCAAAAGCAGCCTGCTGCAAGATAAAGTTCTTTCTCCATAATTGATTACAACGGATTAATAATTGTGTTTTGCCCACCACTCAGCCACATTGAAACAGGGGCACTCCTTCTCAGAATACTCATTGTGGCCATGCAGCCCCGCCTGGGGGAAGATGCTTTGCAGCACCTTGATAAGCATCACCAACGAACGCTCTTGTGCACGGTTGAGGGTGTTGCAAGGACGGCCTCTGCGATCCAGTCCTCCAACATAGCATACGCCGATGCTGTGCTGGTTGTGACCATAGGCATGGGCACCAACTATTTCAATCGGCCTCCCGACATGGACGGTGCCGTCGAGATAGATGAGGTAATGATAACCGATATCGTCAAACCCCCTTTTCAAATGGCTGCGACGAATGTCCTCAACCGTATAGGGGCGATTTTTGCGAGTGGCCGTACAATGGATGATGATGTCGTCGATTTCTCTCATATAAAACAATAAGTTGAATGCTAAATAGACAGAATAGTTTATATTATGTTGGTAACAAAGCCTAACAAGAACCCCAACAGCACACCGAACCAGACTAGCGCTTTCAGCTCCTTGTCGAGAATAGATACGATGAGGTCTTCGGTTTCTGCCATGTCCATTTCGTTGATACGGTTCTCAATAATTTGCTGGATGTTGAGTGTGTCGAGCATCTTCGGCAGGCTGTTGCGGACAAGCGTATCATAAGCCTTCAGAGTGATGGTTTTGAGTTGGGCAAAAAGCCCTTCCCGACCGCGGCATAAGTCGCATACGGGTGTGTGCAACAAGCGTTGGGACTCGGTAGAAAGCAAGTCGGAAACCATCTGATGGGCGTTATTGTGCATCATCTCGTTGATAATGTCTGCCAACTTATGCTCTATAGACTCGCGCAGTAACCCGACGACCCCCGCCTTCAAACCGCCGAGGAAGCCTTCGGAGAGCCGCTCGACCACTTGGTCGACAGCCATAGCCGCCACCTTATGCCCCAGTGCCTTGTCGGCCAGCTTGGCATATGCAGCTGCTGCGATGTCGTCCTGCAGTTGGGTAGCGACATGCTCAAGCTCTTCGGGGTCGAGATATTGAAGAAGGTAAGTCTCGAGTGTAGCCTCTTCAGCCATGAGGCGGGCCTGTAAGGTGTTGACTGCGGCAGATAGTTTTTGGCACATCTCGTCGGAAAGTAGAGTACTGGTTAGAATTTCACTACTAAGCAAGTGCTGACTCACGGTCTGCCCTATAGCGGTAGCCAGACGAGGCTTCTCTTTGGGTATGATACCCGGTGTAAAGGGGATGTGGAAGGGGCCAATGTGCTTGGCCTCATAGGGTCTGAAAAGCATACGGATGGCCACTCGGTTGGTGAACCCACCGATAACACCTCCCACCACGGGACCTATGAGAAACGTAACTAGAGACATAATAGAATGTAACGAGAATTAGAACCTTTTATTGTGAGGACTAGTTCTTTTTATAATGAGGGTGATAGGTGGATATGGTGTCGCGAAGATATTGATGCGAAAGATGGGTATAGATTTGGGTGGTAGAGAGGCTTTCGTGGCCCAGCATTTCCTGTACGGCACGGAGGTCGGCACCATTCTGAACCAATTCGGTGGCGAAACTATGACGCAGACTGTGAGGGGAAACATTTTTTTGAATGCCAGCCTTCTCTACCGCCTCTTTGATAAATTGGAAGACCGCAACGCGCGAGAGGTGATGCCCCCGTAGATTGAGGAAGACATATTTCTCTTCGCCTGGCTGGGGGGAAAGCTGGCTGCGAATGGTGAGAATATAATCTTGTAACAGATGCAGGGCATGGCGATTGATAGGCACCCAACGCTCCTTGTTGCCTTTGCCAATAACTTGGAGCATCTCCTCCTCAAAATAGATATTGGACATGCGCAGGTTGACCAACTCGGAGACTCGAAGTCCGCAGCCGTAGAGCACTTCGACAATGACATTGTTGCGAGCTGGGCCGGGGAGGCTGAGGTCAAAGGTGTTTTGGATAGCAGCAACATCCTCGTCGGTCAGCACATCGGGCAGATGCTGGGGACGTGAAGGCATGTCGACAAGGCTGGCAGGATTGTCGGCCACCACGTCGTTAATGACCATCATCTTATAGAATGTGCGCAGCCCTGAGATGATACGACATTGGGTAGTGATGGCAATGTCGAGTTCGTTCAACTCCTTAAGCAATCCCTGGATGTGTTGTGGGGTGACGTCCTGAGGTTCGATGTCCAAAGGCTCGACATAGCGGCGCAGATGTTCCACATCACGCAGATAGGCCTGCACAGAGTTGTCGGACAGGTTGCGCTCGAGTCGAAGGTAGGCTTCGAAATTGCGGATATGTCGCTGCCAGTCCATGAAGAGAAAAGATAATTGGGCAGGATTTTCTCTACTTAAAGCATGCTAACGCTTTTTGAGGCTTTCGCCATCGGTGAGCATCCACCATACGAAATCCCATAGGGTTTCATCCATCATCTTCAGATAGCGAGGATTGAGGTCTTCGCGCTTGGCATCGAGGTTGATATGACCATACTTCCTCATGCGTCCCTGGATAGTTGAGGCTTGGTTGCTCAGATAGCGCGAAGGCCGACCCGGATTGCTTTTCAAGGGAGTAGGCAAGCATACTGCCAAGAGTGCAGCCTCACGTTTGGAGAGGGATTTGGCAGAGTGGCCGAAATAGTGCTGGCTGGCCGCTTCACATCCATATATACCATCACCAAACTCAATGACATTGAGATAGCACTCCATGATACGTTTCTTGCTCCAGACCAACTCGATAAGCGATGTGTAATAAGCCTCGACAGCCTTGCGGACCATGCTATGCTTGTGGGGTAGGAAACAATTCTTGGCAGTCTGCTGGCTGATGGTGCTGCCCCCACGTTCGCGGCGACCCTTCTTGCTCTCGACATATGCCAACTTCATCTGGTGGACATCAAAGCCCCGATGGTACATGAAGAGACCGTCCTCGGAAACCACCACGGCGTTGACGAGATTCTCTGAAATCTGGCTGAGGGGGACATAGTCGCGCTCGAAACGGACCGGGCGGTCGGGATCCTTGGTTTGTTCAAAGAAGCGCTTGGCCATCAAGGGGGTGATGGGTGGGTTGAAGACGGCACAGAAGAGCACTTGAAAAATAGTGAACCCCCATACGGCCAATAATCCGACCCATATTACACGCCACACCTTGCCACCAAAGTTGAGTTGTTTCCAACGCTTAAGACCTTTGCTCTTTTTGGAGCGTTTCTTTCTTTTCTTACTAGTCATTAGTCTTTTCTTTTCTAAGTCCTATAAACTTTTGTAATATCACCCATAAGATAAAAAACATCAGACCCCGATTCCCTACTCTTATTTTCTCTGGGTCGAGATCCTTGTATCGGGCGTCGAAGTTGATCGGCTCATGGGTTTGAAGACGGGTAAATATTTTCTCAACCCGTCGTTCGTATTTGGGAGAGGTTTTCGCTGGGTTTGCCAGCAAAGGGCCAGGAAGTGTCGCAGCCAACAACACAGCCTCACGCTCGGTGAGAGTGGCGGCAGAATGTCCAAAATAGTGTTGACTGGCTGCCTCACAGCCATATATTCCATCGCCGAATTCGACAATATTCAGATAACATTCCATGATGCGTCGCTTTCCCCACAACAACTCAATCAGCAACACATAATATGCCTCAACCACTTTGCGGAGAATATTGCGATTGTGTGAAAGGAAACAATTCTTGGCGGTCTGCTGGCTGATAATGCTCCCCCCTCGGAGGACATCAGTCGTCTGGTTAAGTTTGTATGCCCAACATAGGGCCTTGAAAAGAAAGCCTCGAGAATACTGAAAAAAACCCATATTTTCAGCCACATCGGCTGCATTAATCAGGTAGGGCGAAATCTGTGATATAGGGATATACTTCCTTTCAAAACGCACTGACCGAGATGGGTCTCTCCGCTGTTGGAGCCAGCGTTTGATCATCAGCGGGGTGACAATAGGATTAAAGAATCTGCAGTAAACCACTTGAACAATAGTGATAAGCCACAATGACAAAAGCACCCAAAGCAAGATTCGCCATCCCCCCTCTAAATACTCAAATCCCAAAACAAAAAGAAAGACAATTGTGGCAATCATCAACAAGACCGAAAAGAGACGTGCGACATTGAGCAACCTCCTCCAGAGGATGGGGTTGAAAAACCTACTATTCTTAATTCTTGTCACTTTGAGCTTCTTTGGCATCAATTAGAATTGCATTTTTTATTATGCAAAGATACATTTTTTTATCAATATAAGAAAAAAAATGTATATTTGTAAATCGAAAAAATAATACATTTAACACATAAACAATTAAAAAACAACATTATGGCAAAAGTTGCAATCAACGGCTTCGGCCGAATTGGACGCATGTCCTTCCGTGCTATGCTTGACCATCCCGAACTGGACATCGTAGCTATCAACGACCTTACAAGTGCTGACACCCTAGCATACCTCTTCAAATATGACTCTGTCCATGACAATTTCGAGGGCGAAGTACATGCTGAAGGCGATTGCATCGTGGTCAATGGCAAAAAGGTGAAAATCTATGCCGAGCGTGACCCGCAGAATCTTCCTTGGGGTGAACTGGGAGTTGACATCGTGGTTGAATCCACCGGTCTCTTCAAGAAAAGAGAGCAGATGATGAAGCACATCAATGCCGGTGCCAAGAAGGTCATCCTGACCGTTCCCGCCGGTAAGGCCGACGATGTGGATGCCACCGTCGTGATGGGCGTCAACGACAATGTGCTGACCAAAGAGATGCAACTCGTCAGCAACGCTAGCTGCACCACCAACTGCCTTGCCCCTGTGGCCAAGGTGCTGAACGACAAATTTGGTATTAAGCGTGGTTTGATGAACACCATCCACAGCTACACCAATGACCAGAAAATTCTCGACCAGCCCCACAGCGACCTGCGTCGTGCCCGTGCTGCTGCTATCTCTATCATCCCCACCTCCAGCGGTGCTGCTAAGGCCGTAGGTCTGGTAATTCCCGAATTGAAAGGCAAACTGGACGGTTTCGCCATGCGCGTTCCTACTCCCGACGGTTCTGTGGTTGACCTGACCGCCGAAATGGCCTGCAATGTCACCAAAGAGGAAATCAATGCCGCCATCAAGGAGGCTGCTGAAGGTGCAATGAAGGGCGTGCTCCAGTACGTTGAAGACCCCATTGTCAGCGTCGACATCATCGACAACACCCACAGCTCCATCTTCGACAGCCTGCTCACCCAGGTCATGGATGGCAACTTCGTGAAGGTTGTCAGCTGGTACGACAATGAGAAAGGCTACAGCACTCGCGTTGGCGACCTCGCTGCCAAACTGGCAACTCTGCTGTAATCTATTTTTCTAACATAGTATCAAAAAAGAGCAGTCGCAATGATGGCGACTGCTCTTTTTAACCCCAAAATTCAGTCTATTGACCGATTTGGGTTTAACCCATAATTAACCAACAACCCTTCATCGCTAAATATGATACGCAAGAGACCCTCCTTTTCCCCATTGCTAATCCTCTCACTACTGCTATTCATTTCCTGCAACAACACGGCAACTTCATCCAATGAAGAGCAAACCATTGCTTACACCGACGACTATGGCACACAAGTGAACGTGCCAACCCATCCCCAACGCATCGTAAGCACCTCCCCTGCCGTAACCGAAATTATCTTCGCTTTAGGCGGTGAGAACCTTCTGGTAGGTCGCACCGACTTCTGTGTATATCCTCCTGAAGTCGCAGAGATAGAGAGTATTGGAGGCATCAGCAACCTTAATATCGAACGCATCATGTCGCTCAATCCCGACCTTGTCATTAGTGGTTCGATGATACCCAAGAAAAGCACCCTCCAAATGGAGAAAATGGGTGTTCCCACCGTCTGCGTCATTGAAAAACAGCACTATGATGGGCTGTATGAGAATATCAGTAAGATAGGTCTCCTAATCGGACGTACTGAGGCAGCCGACAGCCTCAACCAGTTGCTACGCAAACAACTTGCCGCACTCGATGTACCAACCGTATCAAAACCCAAGGAGGTCTATTATGTTGTGGGGTTTGGAGCCGCTGGTAACTTCACTGCAGGAGGTGACTCATTTATCAACGACATCATCCAACTAGCAGGAGGACATAATATTGCCGAGGAAGCAACCGGATGGAGTTACAGCCTCGAGAATCTCTTGCAGCAGAATCCTGAATACATCATCATTCGCAAAGAGGATAGTGCGGCATTCTGCAACATGCCACCCTACACACAGCTAGAGGCCGTGAAGAAAGGTAAGGTAATAGCCATTGAAAGCAGCCTTATCGACCTACAGATACCTCGCAACATCGAGGCCATCCAGTTCCTATTTGACCGGTTGCACCGCTAAGGCTATTGCTCGCGGGTCGCCTTACGGATATGATCAACAGCTGCATTGAGTTGTAAGTCCTTCTGATTATTCCTGAGAGTGTTCCAATTGAACAACACCTCAATGTCGGGCTTCACCCCAACGCCTTCAATGTCGTTGTAGTCGCAGTCGACCATGTGGTAGGTACTGGTATAAACATAGTATGGATAGAAGTCCTTATAGCGGTAAATATCCCGCCCATACTGGTAATAGTCATAGTCGCCAAAACATCCACTATAGAAATAGTCGTGCTGATGCTCGGAATCGGGCCAGAGGGCACCGACTGCACCATAGGTACGCTCACCAATGAATGTGCCATTGGGAAGATTCTTTATCAGCATGGTGGCCAACTCGGCACAACTCACCGAGTTGATATCCGACAGCACTACAATAGGTTTGGCCTTCCTCAGATGGAGATTGGGACATCCTACAATATACTTCGACCAAGGGCTATAGTCCAACCGGCCGAACCCATCCTTCACACGGGTATATCCCACCAGTGTGCTACTTTGGGACAATGAGCCGATAAAAGGGATCAAATCAGCAGTACTGCCACCTCCATTGCCACGAAGGTCGATAATCAGGCCCACCACTGATTCATCGCTGGCATACCCTCCTTCACTATTCACCCCGTCCCAATATCTAGGACCATAGAACTTACGAAGGGGCTCCTGCACGGCATCATTTTGTGGAAGAATAGAGTAATAGGTATGCACGTTCGACAGATAGAAACTAGTGAAGCGGAAATAGCCGATATACTGACCCTGTCTGAGTTTCAGCAAGGCACAATACATACCTGGAATGGTGAACGACCCATAATCTTCGGGGTCGTAGGCATAATATGAGCCTTGAACAAAATCGAGACGCTGCTGCAGCACCCTTAGCTCTTCACGACGCTCCATATCGGCATACGAATCTGGGTGATAATAGTCATTCATCCCCGGGCTGACAATTGCCTCATATTGTCCTTTGGGCACCGTAAACTTGCCATAGAGGTGGTGATCAAGCAGACCTTGAAAGAGGCCCTGATAGGCAGCGTTATACTCCGAAGGAGTCACAGGATTGCTTGCCGGCCTAGCGTCAAATGCCTCAAATACGGGCTTGAACTGCTCGTAACGTTGGTCCCAGTCCACCGTATCGCGTCCCCAAAACATATAGCCCTGGCTCATGCCATTCCACACTGCATCGAATTGTTGGCTGAACGTCTTACAGATACGGTTATTGGGGTTTACTATTCCAGACACTTCCGACTCCTTACGGCAGGAAGTCAAGCTGGCCACTATTGCCATTGAAAAGAGTACTGTTTTATATATATTTTGCTTCATGCTCTTATTTCCCAACATAAAAAATAACTTTTTTCTATTAGCTCAGGTTTGGTATTGGACTCATCTGTCAACAGGCTCGAAGAGGTTGAATCTCATTAACCGCATACACAGGAGTTGAAGAAACCCTACTACTCAGCGTCTCGAAAAGAAGCGACATAGAGACCATTTGCCAGAAATCAGCCATACTAGTACCGTGAGCGTTTCTATTATTCAGAACCAATAACTCAATCCACCTTGGAACACAACGGTAGTATTGTAACGTGGGTTCAATTGTGACATATAGGGCTTTTGGACATCATTCAATCCATAGAACCATTTCGCCTCAACACCTATCTCTAGATGCCTCTTAATCACCGTGCTGATGCCTCCGCCCCACACCAATCCAATGTCAGAGCGGTTATCGCGTACCTGCGACTCGGCAGATTCGAAATCCAGATTCTCCTCATAGGTTGTCAGACCGTTCATAGCATACGTCACACCCCTCCTAGCGCTAGTGAGCCACTTCCCCCAATATCCACCTCCAAAAGCATGCAGTCTCACCTTATTACCTACATTGAGCATAAGGACGGCTGGAACATTCACATATTGGTTGATTGTGGTGTCGGGCAAAGAGGTGGCCGTGCCGCCTATCACATGGTCACGGTAATAGTTTTTCTCTAGCATCACTCCCTCCACACGCAGGCTGAGCCATCGAAGGGGTGAGAAACTGAGTTGCAAACCATAACTCATGCCTGGTGCATATTTTGAGTAACGATACTCATTCATGTACGACATGTCGACTATGTGATAGTTGCGGTCAAATCCGCCCGTCACGCCGATACTCCAAAACAGGTGTTTTTCGGCCGACTGCCTCGACAACGAGTCGACAGTTTCGACACCCTGTGCATTCAAGGTGGTAGCCGTCGTCAGTAAGGCAACTAGAAGGATGATATGCTTCTTCATGTAAAAGATAAAAGGGGGCGCAAAGTCATCCTCTGCGCCCCAATTGTTGATTGATACTATTCAGCGTCGCTGATAAAGGGATACTTGTAGTCGTGAGCTGGGTCAAAGGTCTCCTTGATAGCCTGCGGGCTGGTCCAGCGAATGAGGTTGAGGTACGAACCTGCTTTGTCGTTGGTGCCGCTGGCACGTGCGCCACCGAAGGGCTGCTGGCCAACAACAGCTCCTGTGGGTTTGTCGTTGTAATAGATGTTACCTGCAGCATACTTCAGAATCTCTGCTCCCGTACGCAACGCCTTGCGGCAGCTGGCAAAGATTGCACCCGTAAGGGCATAGGGAGAGGTCTCGTCGCAAAGGTGCAGGGTCTCTTCATATTTATCGTCTTCATACACATAAACCGTGATGATGGGGCCAAAGATTTCTTCGCACATCGACTTGTACTTGGGAGTCTTGGCAAGAATCACCGTGGGTTGCACAAACCAGCCCTGGCTCTTGTCACCCGTGCCACCGAACACGATTTCGGCATCAGGACTCTGCTTGGCATGCTCGATATAGCGCATGCAATTGTCGAATGAGGCTTCGTCGATAACGGCATTGACAAAGGCACTGAAATCTCGCACATCGCCCACCTTAATTTCTGCCAACATCTCACCCACGATACGTTTCACCTCAGGCCACAGGCTTGCGGGGATGTATGCGCGGCTGGCTGCCGAGCACTTCTGACCTTGGAACTCAAAGGCACCGCGTACGATGGCTGTAGCCACCTGGTCGGCATTGGCACTCTTATGAGCAAAGATAAAGTCCTTACCGCCCGTCTCGCCGACAATCTTGGGATAGGTACGGTAGTTGGCGATATTGTCGCCTATCGACTTCCAGAAGCTGTTGAAGGTGCCAGTGGATCCGGTGAAATGAACACCACAGAGGTTCTTGTCAGCAAAAGCCACCTTGCCAATCAGCGAGCCGCTACCGGGCAGGAAGTTGACCACGCCGTCGGGCAAACCTGCCTCTTTGTAAATCTTCATCAGCAGGTAGTTGGAGAGCATGGCAGTGGTGCTGGGCTTCCAAATACACACATTACCCATCAGCACAGGGGACAGGCATAGGTTGCTGGCGATAGAAGTGAAGTTGAAGGGAGTAATGGCAAACACAAAACCCTCCATCGGACGGTAGGTGACATAGTTGAGAGTACCCTTATCGCTGCAGGGCTGGTCGCTATATATCTGTGAAGCGTAGTAGGCATTATAGCGCAAGAAGTCAACCAATTCACATGCCGAGTCTATCTCAGCCTGCATAGTGGTCTTGCCCTGTCCGAGCATGGTGGCAGCATTAATCAGCCAACGATACTTACCGCTAATCAGCGTGGCAATCTTCAACATCACACTGGCACGGTCGAGCCAAGGTGTATTTGCCCACTCCTCATGAGCCTTCATAGCGGCATCAATAGCCATCTTAACCTCATTCTCTCCCACCTTGTAATACTTTGCCAACACATGGTGGTTCTCAGTTGGCATCACCAAGGTACCTGTCTCAGCGGTACGCACCTCCTTGCCGCCGATGATAGCGGGGATGTCAGTAACCATGTTATACAGCTCATCTAGAGCCTTACGGATTTCTTTACGTTCGGCACTGCCAGGTTTGTAGCCAAGTACCGGCTCATTCTCAGGTTTAGGGAATGTGAAAAGTGTGTTGTTCATAAGATGTTGTTTAAAGATATTTACTTTTTAATTATCACAAATTGAGTTTGCAAATATACTATTTTTTTTGGGAATGCAAAAAAAAATGTATCTTTGCAGCACAAAAAATAACAAATCCATAAACATATACTAACCATGAAGAAATTAAGTATCATTATGATGTGTGTTGCAACGCTGGCGTTTGCTTCCTGCGGCTCAACCCGTGGGAGTGCCAATAGTTCCACCACATCGGCCGCGAAAGCCAGTGGCAAATCTGCTGCCACATCTCTCCTATCGCTCTATGGCTCTTATAAGAGTACTGGCACCGTGAATCTGGGTAATCCCACCGACCTCACTGCCGCACTCAGCCTTGCCACCGCTTATACCAATTTCCGCAACAACCAAGCCGACCCAGACTACAAGAAAGCTTTTGCTGCCGGCATGGTCTCTGCAGGCGCAGGCCTCATCACCTCACAGAACGTGAATACCCTTATCAACACCATGAACAACTTGACTGGGCTAAATGTCAACGCTGCCACCATTTCCAACAGCGTCGGCACCGCCACAGCCATCATCCAACTACTGCAAGCCCTCGGCTCGGCACAACAATAGAGCCAACAAAGTGGTTTTTCCTCCCCATATCAAGAGGGTGTCCCAAGCATAATTGAGACACCCTCTTGTTTTATTTAACCAAAATCGGCCAATAGGGTTTATGACAAATCACAATACTTAAAACATCTGCAACAGGAGGGAGGAAAGACGAAACTGCCAGCCTAGTCCTTGTCGGCACTGTGGTAAGACGCTACAGCATCAGCAACAAGGAAAATGCTACCTGTCACTAACACCAAATCGTGTTGTGGGTCAGCAGCATGACGTGCAGCGCTTATTGCATCGGACACTTGTGGGAAGGCTTCACCCACCATGCCAAGGTCGGCAGCAGCTTCGGCAAGTTGCCCGACGGGCAAAGCTCGGGGCACACTGGGCTGGGAATAGTAGTAAGTAGTACGCTCGTGCGGGAGCATATGGAGGATGCTGCGGAAGTCTTTGTCATTGACACAGCCATAGATAAGGTGCAGATGACTATAAGGTATTTCGGACAGTTTCTGCAACATGGCAGCCACACCGTCGGCATTGTGGGCAGTCTCGCAGATGGTGAGGGGACTTTCATCCATTTTTTCCCATCGGCCATGCAAGCCAGTGTCCGCCACTACGCGGGCAATGCCATCGCGAATGTGCTGCTGGGTAATGGTGTAGCCAATTTTGGGCAATAGTTCGAGGGCTTGAAAAAGGGTGGCCAAATTCTTCAATTGATAGCTGCCAGTGAGAGGACAGGAAAATTGAAAATTGAAAATTGAAAATTGAGAATTTGGGGTTGCTACTTGAAAGTCTAACAATGGGAAGGTAAGGCCGTCCGGCTGAGATGCCTGTTTATCAATGGGTATGATGTGGTAATTATCATCTGCAAAGTAGATAGTGGCCTGTAACTCTGTGGCACGCTGCTCAAAGACCGGTCTGGTCTCAGGATGTGTTTCCCCTATTACGATGGGGACATGCTGCTTGATAATACCTGCCTTTTCAGCAGCTATCTTGGGCAATGTGTCACCGAGAAACTGGGTGTGGTCGAAGCCGATGTTGGTGATAATGCAGAGGTCGGGAGTGATGACGTTGGTGCTGTCGAGCCTTCCCCCCATGCCCACCTCAACCACAGCCACGTCAACCTTCTCCTTAGCAAAGTAGTCAAACGCCAACCCCACCGTCATTTCAAAGAAACTGAGCTGCAAGGTCTCCATAAAACTACGGTGCTGCTCGACAAATTCGGTCACCCGTTCCTGGGGTATCATCTGCCCGTTGATGCGGATGCGCTCACGGAAATCCACCAAATGGGGCGAAGTGTATAGACCAACCTTGTAGCCCGCCTGCATGAGAACAGATGCAAGCATGTGGGACACTGAGCCTTTGCCATTGGTACCTGCCACATGGATGCTACGGAACTTCTTTTCGGGATTGCCGAGGTGCTGCATAAGGTTAACGGTATTGGTAATGTCAGCCTTATAAGCCGCTTGCCCGATACGGTGGTACATGGGCAGGCTGTTAAAGAGGTAATCTAGGGTCTCTTGGTATGTCATAGTGAAGGGGGGGGTATCGTGTCGGAGCAGTCGGATAAATCAGACCACTCAGACTTATCCGCCCAATCCGACCAGTCCGACAAATTATCAATTCGGTATTGTGTAAGTCAAGCCTAACAGGAACAGCCCGCGGTAGCTGGGGTAGTTCTCCCAATAGAAGTAGCGCTGGAAAAGCAGGTTGTCAGCCTTTAGGAAGAAGCTGAGGGCTTTGTTATGGCGGTATTCTACCTCTAAGTTCATACCATAGCGCAACGGAAGGTAGAGAGTAGAGTCAGCACCATCAGCTGCCGTAGCGACCGAATAGGGCGTGCGACCGAGTAGTTGTAGTTCAAGACGTCCGATAACTTTGTCGCGATAATTGACCATAGCACAGACTCCTGCATCAAAACTGGGACGGTAGAACAGAGGCAGCTCCACCTGCTTGTCGCCTATGAACTGGGTCTTCTTATTCCTATAGATATAGTAGTTTCCCTTGGCTTCGAGGCGCAACATCTCGTCGTTGAGGAATACGAAACTGCCACCCAACTTGATGCGGGTGAGACTGTCGTAAATGGGTGTAAATACGTTGTTCAAATGGTATCTGTTGTCGAGACGGAACGAGAGGTCGTCGTTCAGATTGCTGTACATGCCATAGAGGTTGAGGTCAATCTTCTTGCTGAGGTTCAGCCGCACCTTGGCAGCCAAATCATAGTGACTGGTGGCACGCACGGGGCTGTTGGGGGCAATATAAGGATTGATAGTGCGGATGTGGTTCCAGCTGTTGGCATCCATGTTCCCCTTGGCTTCGAGGGTTGCATTGATGAGGTCGTTGAAGAACGATTTGCTCACCGTAGCATCGGGGTAGATATGCACCTTGCCGCTGCCCGGATGGTTATATCCGTCGAGCATAATCACCGCGCCCCCATGGATTTGGAAGCCGGAGAAGATGAAGTCGATATAGGGGTTTGCCTTATAGAGTCCTAGGTAAGTGTGGCTGCGGAGGGGTGCCAAGGGCGCCTGGTCTGGCAGCAGTGCCAACAGGGCTGAGTCGGCTCCGAAGGGTAGTTCTGTGGGATTGAAGTCATTGATATAGCCATTGTAGGTGATATGCAGGTAGGCAATGGCCTTATACTTCTGAGCGATGATAAAGCCGTAGTGCATATTACCGTCGAAGTTAATATTAAATTCGTTCTGATTGTATGAGGCAAAAAGGTCGGTGACGTTCACATTCGCCTCGTAGCCCAGCGCGCGCACATCGGTGTTCAGCGTCTTGAGCCCGAAATTGGCCGAAAGGGTATTGTAGGAGGCCCTATAGGAGGGCTTCTTCACCGAGTCGCGCACCAATCCCATGACACTGTAAAGGGTACTATCTGAGAATCCATAGTAGCGGTTGAAATCGTTCTGATAGCCCAAGTCGGCACTCAGTTGATGATGCTTGTTGGTGATAAGCTTGCCAAAGAGGGTGATGTCGGTCAATGAGAAGGGAGCCTGACCATAATAGTCGGCCGAGGGTTTCTCTGGGTCACTCTTGCCGATGGTGCCCCACGACGAGCTGTGCGTGGCGCGGATGCCATAGGTCTTGTTATCGTTACGGAGGGAGTTGAAATAGACCTCCGCCAAAGGTGAGAGGTAGTTGCCAAAGCCCAGCTTGATATAGTTGTTGTATAGACGTGTGGCAGGCTCTCCGATAATACGTGCAGCTTTGATGCGCGAAGGCTCGTAAAGTGAGGTCAGGCGACGGGTGGAAATATCGTAAGTAAAAGACTTGGGCATGGTCGCCACCGTGTCGGTGATGGTGGGTGCCACATTTATCTTCTGCGTCTCCTCTACCACAGGCCTGTAGCGGCTGGTAACCACGACGCGTTCGTTATAGACATTGCTGTCTCTCTGTGCCTTTACCGCCGGAAGCGATGCCAGCGCTACTACGAGAAAGGCGGTTATTTTAATGGGTGTTTTCATGCTATTGGAGATATATTGGGTGTTCGGTATACAGGTTTGGGAAATGTCTTATTGATTATCAGCCTCAGAATGGTCGGGTTCCAGTTCGATGACTATCTCTTCCTCCTCGGGTGCCGGAGCGGGGTTCTCCTCTTCGAGTATGGCGTTGCGTTTCTGCAGGGCCAACTGCACCAGGTCGTCGCCATCATAGTTGTCTATGATGCTCTGGAGGGTCTGCTTGGCCTGCAGGTTATTGCCTCGGGCATGGAATATGTCGGCCCACAGGATAAAGGCCTTGGCTAGGTAATAGTCGTTGGCCGGATCGGCGGTGATGGCCTCGATGGCACGCTCGGCCTCGTCATACTGCTCTTGCAGGAAGAGGCTCTCGGCTATGCGGTAGGAGGCTTCGCCACTATAGTCGCCGTTGGTCGAGTTGCGCAGCAGGCTGTACACGCTGTCGGCCTGACGGTAGTTATGTCCGGTAGCGTAGTAGGTACGGGCTATGCAGATGCGGGCCTCGTCACGCAGTTCGTCGGTAATCTTGTATTCTCCCAGCAGGGCATTGGCAGCGGAGCGGATGCTGTCGGGCTGACCCAGTCTCACCCAGCAGCGCAGGCATCCCACCCGTGCCGCCATGCGGCTGTTGTCGCCTTCCGCCACATTGACCAACTGTCCGTAGAGGTCCAGTGCCTTGGTGAAGTTGCCCAAGTTGTATGCTATGTTGGCAGCGTTGTGCAACGACCGCTCGGCATAGCTGTTGCGTCCGGCGGCAGCCACGGCCTCATAGTGAGGCAGTGCCCGCTCGTTCTGTCCGTTGCGGAAGAGGCAGTCGGCAGCGTAATAGTGAGCCTGCAGGAAGAAGAGTCCTTCGGGGAACTTCTCCAGATAGCTCTCAAAGCTCTTCACCGAGCTCTCGCAGTCGCCGTTCATATATAGGTTCTCAGCCGACATATAGAGTGTGCTATCCTGCTCCACAGTCGACACATTGGTCTTGGTGGTGCGCTTCACATAGCTGAAGTATTCGTCCACGCGGTTCTGACTCACATAGATGTTCTTCACCGTGCTCAAGGCATCGCGCGCCTCGTCGGTGCCGGCATAGTTGGTCAGCAGTTGGTCAAACACTTCCAACGCCTCATTGTTGCGGTCGGTGTTGTAATAGATAAGTCCCATATTCAACAGGGCCGTCTTGACGAGGGTGTTTTGCGGGTACTTGTTCTTGAAGTTGTTGAAATAGAGCAGAGCCATGTCGTTGTTGTCGCACACCAGATAGGTGTTGCCCACCTCGAAGAGGGCTTTGGGTGCCAAGGGCGACTCGGTATATTTCTCAAATATCAGGTTCAGGTTGTTCAGTTTCTCGTGGTATTTGCCCATCGCACCGTACGAAAGCGCCTTCTGGTAGGTGGCATAGTCGGCATCGGCATCGTTGGCTTCGATCACCTTGTCGTAATACTTGATTGCGTCGGCGTATTTGCTGTCCAGATAGTAGCAGTCGCCCAAACGGTTGTTCACATCGTTCACCTGGTGCTTGTCGATGCTGGCATCGGCCAAACGCTGGAAAATCTTGAAGTCGTCCATGGCGTCCGACACGTTGTTACGCTTCATCGACATGTAGCCGTGCGTATATAGGGCCTGCCGGTAATAGGGCGAAGTGGTGGCATTGCTGCTCACCATGAAGCGGTCGAGGGTCTTGGCGGCAGCATCCACATCGCCCATCCTATAGCGAGCCTCGGCATAGAGGTAGTAGGCATCGGTAGTGTACTTGGGCAGAGCATTTATCTGGGCGGCCTTCTGGAAGTAGGTGGCGGCGGCCTTCATATTGCCAGTATTGAAGACCTCAATGCCACGGTTGATGACTATGCGCTGATAGGCCTGGTTCATTCTCGGACTGCGATCCTGCATCTTCTCTATCAGGGTCAGCGCATCCTTGTAGTTGCGTGTGCTGAAATAGAGCGAGGTGAGTATCTCCTGCACCTCGGCCTTGTGCGAAGTCTTGGGGTATTTCTTCAGGTAGTCCTCAAACGAGCGTATCGACTCATTATAGGGGTTGGCGTTCAGCTCGTACGACAGCTTGGCGTAATTAAACAGGGCATCCTCCTTTATCTTGGAGTCGAAGTCCATGGTCGAGGCCTGCAGGAACATGCTCCTAGCATCGTTCTTGCGCCCCAGCTGTATGTACACGTCGCCCAACACAAAGAGAGCATGTTGTGCCACGCTGTCCACACAGACTATCTTTTTCGACAGGTACTGCTGTGCCGAGTCATACTGATGCAGCATATAGTGGCAGTAGCCTATCTGATAGTAGCTGTCCTGCGGCGTGCAGGAGGGTGTGAGGGCGGCCGTGTTGCTCTTCTTGCCTTTGCGGGCTGTGCTGGCAGGCTGCATCGGGTCTACTGGGTCGGGGCCGTCGCTATTGCGCATGGCGGCGGTGTAGTAGTCCAGGGCGTTGCGATACTCCCCACGGTTAAAATACACCTCGGCCACCATCTGGCGTATCTCGTTCTTCTTGAACACATCTTCTTCTAGCAGCAGGGTCGGGGCCAGCTGCAGCAGGTCGTCATTCTTCCCCAGATAGTAATAGATACGGGCTATATACGATGGCACTATCTTGGCAAAGCGGTGGTCCGACTGCAGCTTTTGGAAGTTGCGCAGGGCCAGGTCGTACTTGCCATCCATATACTGCAGATGGGCATAATAGTACAGTGCCGCACTAGTGTACTTAGAGCGCCCGTTGATTTCCTGGGCAAAGCATTTCTTCGCCTCGGCATAGTCCTCGTCGTTGAAATAGCAGTAGCCCACCTTGAAGTTATACTCACTCCGATGGCCGTACTCCACTTCGCGCGACTGCACCTTCTTGTAGTACTTCAGTGCCTTCTCATAGTCGCCTGCCGCATAATGGTAGTTGCCCAAATAGAAGTTCGCCATGTTCACATGCGTGCTCTGCGGATAGAGACGCAGAAACTCGGTCAGCCTGAAGTCTGCATCCTTGTTGTTCAGTTTCTCGGCACATACCGCCGCAAAAAAGCGCGACTCACATGCCATCTGCTCGTCCATCGACAGCGCCTCGGTGGTCAGCCGGTCAAACAGATTCTGCGCCGATGCGTATTTTTCCTTCTGGTAGAGGTCTGTCGCCTGGCGATACACTTGCCTCAAAGCCTCGTCCGACGACGACTTTTGGGCAAAAACAGAAGGCATAGCAACAGCCAGCAATGCAATAAATAGAAGAGATTTAATTCGTTGCATAAAACAATAGTTCTTAATTCAATGTATAAAAGTACTAAGAATAAATAGCATGGCAGCACCTCTGCCCCACCTTTTGTCAACAACCAAATGTTAGGAATCCCATTCCTCCAACCCCTCTGCCTTCTCCACCCTCTCCGACTTCTCCGCCCTCTCCGACTACTCCGACCTCTCCGACTACTCCGACCTCTCCGACTCCTCCGACCCCTCCGATCAGTCCGCTCCCTCCGACCAACCGCCTACCTCAGGAAGAAAGGCGTGTCGTCGTCCCGATACTGCGGCTTGGGCTGCCACGGCCCGTGCAGCAATATGCCGCTGGCCGGCGACGGGGTGACCGTGTATTGCAGCTGCCCCTC
>CAMYZD010000034.1 GCA_947303735.1 uncultured Bacteroidales bacterium
AGGGAGAACATGGGCAGTTCGCTGACCATTAGGATGTCGGTGATGAGGGAGAGGACAATGAGGCAGTAAGGGAAGACGGGGTGTGAGACGATAGGAGCAAGTGCCTCAGGAGTGCGGCAACAGCAGTTGGTGGTGAGGGCAATGCCCACCCATATTAAGGCGTTAGAGGGGACTGGTAGCCCAAGAAAGCTATGACTTTGACGTGTGTCAAGGTTGAACTTAGCAAGGCGGTAGGCGGCGAAAAGAGGCATAAGGAGAGCAGTGAGTCGGAGGTAGTTGATAGGAGCACCACCGAAACAGTTGTAAGAGTTGTTGAGAAGGTGCAGGAGTATGAAGGAAGGTGCTATTCCGGAAGTGACCACGTCGGCCAAAGAGTCAAGTTCCTTGCCTAAGGGGGAGGCCACACCCAGCAGGCGGGCAGCGAGGCCGTCAAAGAAGTCGAGGAAGATGCCGAGGCAGATAAGCAGAGCGGCAGTGTCTGCTCCTGACCCACTGTTGAAGCTGATGCAGCCTATAGCGAGAATGCCGCAAAGGAGGTTGCCAAGGGTGATAAGGTTAGGTATTTGTTTCTTCATGGTAGGATAAAAAAATGTAGGAACAGGGTTGCCATTCCTACATTTATTTGGTTGATACTATGGATTAATAGAGTTTGATAACCAGTTTGAAGTCGGGGTCGTTCCAATAGGCGCGGAATTCCACATCGACAGCTGCTTTACGCTTGAAGTTGTATTCCATGTCTACAGCGTTTTGCAGGTTCTTAAGGCAGTTTTCGCGGTCGCCAAGACGGGCGTAAGCAACCGCACGGAGGTAGTTGACTTCGGCAGTCTGGTCGAGGCAGCAATTGAGGGTGCGGATGCAAGCGTCGGTTTCGTCGTTCTCTAATTGGGCGAAGGCCAGATTGTAACTGCAAGAAGTGCCCTTTAGAAGTTTCTGAGCCTCTTCGTAGTTGCCACGCTTAAGGTTGAGGATGACAATATTGTCGTCGGCATCGGAACTGCCTTGACGTTTGGCCTCCTCGAAGTAGTACTTGGCAAGGGTGTAGTCTTTCTGAGCCAAGCAGAGAAGACCGGTGTTATTAAGGATATCGGGGTTGTGGGGGTTGAGGTCGCGAGCCACCTTGAGGTAACGTTCAGCCTCAGAGAAGTCGCCAAGGTAGAATGCGATGGCGCCAGCATTGTTCCAAGCACCCCATTCGGCGCTGTGGTTCTCGGTAGCCCACTTGTAGTATTTCATCTTGGTGTCGTAGTTGTAGTTGATATAGGCGGCATACATCAGCTCGTCGAAAGAGAGCTTAGAGGGGTTGAGGGTGGCCTGTTTGGCAAGTTCCACATCGGTCTGGCGGGCCTCAGAGTAGTAGAGGGCAATCTGAGCACGACGGAGATTGGGGAAGATGTCACGCTCAAGTTGAGGATAGGTGGCAGCGTAGTTGCGAATCATTTGCTCGCGTTTTACGAGGTTTTGTTGGGTTTCAACAACATTGACAATTGCGTGACGGTCTTGGATATTGCTCTCTTCGACCATGACGACGAAGTGTACCCAGTCTTCACCAGCTGCACGGGTGGTGATGACCATCTGCTTTAGCTGCTGGTGTTTGTAGTATTCAAGGTCTTGGGGTTTAACCTTGGCGCGGCGGGCCATGGTGTTAAGAACATCGTCGAGGACGCGGCGTAACTCGGCAGTGGCAACATCGGCACGGTTTTTAGAAACGCCTACGTTGGCAGTCTCTTCGCCTTCTGGAGAAGCCCAGCCAGTGATGGTGATTTGCTTGGGAAGACCATTCTCAAGCATGATGCGCTTGAGGTCGTTGACAGTGTATTGGGCATCGAAGCGGACGTTCATTTCACATCCCCAATCAAGAATGGAAGTTCCATTGGGGAAGTAGATGTCGGCGGTTTCTACCACGCCCTGTTTCTTGTTGTAGTTGAGCGGCGCAATGGAGATATTGCCACGGATGTCAATCCATTCTGAGGTGATATTCACGCCATCGGAAATGACCACTGTGGGGAAAACTTTGCCTTTGTGTTGGGCGACAATCTCGTCAGCAAACAATGCTTCGTCGTCAACAGTAGAAGTCTTGTAGCCAACGGGGTTGAGAAGCACTTTACCAGTCTCCATGCCAGGCTTGTAGTCAAGCACGTCGTTATAGGTGAAACGTCCGCCAGTAGTATAGTTGATTGTGGTGCCAGGACCCGAGACCTTCTCGCCTTTCACGGTGATAGGGTCAAGTGGGGTGGAGCCGCCTTCCCATGTGAAAACAGGCTGGATAAAGAGAGCCACGCCCTTGTCGAAATATTTGGCAGGTACTGAGGCGGTAAAATTGACAACCACTTTGTCGTCGCGAACCTCTACTGGGTCGGGGTTGGCCTGATAGCGGATTTTTTTGCTATTGGACTTCATTTTGGACAACCCACTGCATCCGGTTAACAGGACTACGGAGGCTAGGAAGAGAGTAAAAAGTACTTTTCTCATTTGTATATCTTCTATTTATTATTCTGCAATATGGTAATAACCAAGTCGATACAAGATAATGGCCCCAATGAGGGCTTTCTCATATCAATCTGCAAAAATACGTATTTTTTTTGAATACGCAATATTTTTGCTGTGTTTTTGAAAAAAGGCCGTTGAGGATTATTGCTATTGTGTGTTGGAGTATTGTGGTAGGCGAATTAAGAGGTACATTGGCATATCTCAGAAAAGGGACAATAGGCGCATGTCGAACTCTCGTAGTTGGCGAGAAAGGGGATGGCGGGGTTGAGAATGTCAGAAATGAGTTGTTGGAGTAGCTCTTCGAAAGAAGAGAGATGGTTGGGCGATATGAGGGTTGAGCCCTCCCATTGTGCCACCAAGAGTTTGGATTGTAAGTGCCCGAGAGGATAGATGCCCGAGAGGTATGTCTCATCTGCTTTGAGCGTGTAGTGAGACAACCAAGTGTATACCATTACCTGGAACCATTTGTCGGACACTTTTGCCCAGTTGGGTTCAGGCTCTTTTACTATCAGGTCTTTAGGCTCTACTTTGCCCGATTTGTAGTCAATGATGCGGGTGTAGCCATTCCAAAGGTCGATGCGGTCGGCAGTGCCTGCAATTAATACCTGATGAGTAGTGCCGTCAATGGATACTTGTATTGGGTGGGAGAGCTCCTTCTCCAGAGCGATAATTTGGAGGGAGTCACCTTTTTCTAAATTGTTTATTTCGGACTTTAAGAAGTTTGTTATCTGCATCTTGGCAACAGATTCAAGGAAATGGTTGCGTCCGATATGGCTGCGGCCATGGTGAAACTGGAGTTCTAGCACTTCGGCCAAGTGTCGGTCTACGTCAAGGAGAGCTTGTTTGAGTGTTTCAGTGGAGATGGGAGCACCGATTGTAGGTGTGTAGATTTTTTCTAAAACAGCGTGAATGCAGCTTCCAAGCTCGCTTTGCTCGAGGTCGTCGCTGACGGGGTTATTCTCTTTAATGTTGAGGATATTCTCATAATAAAATCGTACGGGACAGTTGCGATATTTATTGAGTGCCGAGGGAGAAAATCCACGTTTGGCTATTTTCTCTAACTGACATAGAACAAGGTCGTTCTTGGGGAAAGAAGGTTGGCTGGGTGAAGGAACTGTTTGGCTGTCGGAAAAGAGGATTTCTTCATGGAGGGCTATGTTGTTTGGGTAGCGAGAAGCCAACTCGCTACGCACTTGAAGGAGGAATCGGCTAGGCTCACCCTTGCCCATGCCTTCTGACTCGGTATGGTATACCAGATGGATATCGGAGGCACGTTGAAGGAGACGGTAGAAATTGTAGGCATAAACAGCCTCTTTTTCATGGAATGTGGGTATGCCGAAACTAACTTTTAAGTCGTATGGAATTAAAGTGCTATGGCTCTTGGCGGAGGGTAGGGAACCTTCGTTAGCTGAGAGAAGAATGACTCGATTGAAGTCGAGATTACGGGTTTCGAGCACTCCGAGAATCTGGAGACCTTGGAGGGGCTCTCCATAGAAAGGGACTGTGTTTCGTTGGGCGATACGAGTGTATATTTTCTGGAGGGTGTTGAGATTGTCGACAAAGTGGTAGTGCTTTTGTAGTTCTTGGAAGTAGTCGACAATTTGTAGCAGGCAGGCAAGAGATTCTTTCTCTTTATGGTTATGGTCAAAAGAATGAGTGTCGTAGAGTGTGTGAACGAGAGTTTTGAGTAGTGAGAGGAAAGCGTCGGGTGAAGGAGGCTCAACACAAAAAAGAAACAGGATGAGTGAAGGGTCGCAATCGAGCTGTTTGCAAATGTCGGTAATCTCATCTGGGCTTGCGTAGATGATGTGCTGTTTGGTGAGTAGGTGAGTTAGATTTGAGTGTATGTTGTTGATACCAAGAATAGGGGAGATGTTATCGTCTGTCAGGATGCCTAAGATATCAGCATGATAGAATAGGTTTTCACGTCGTCGCTGGTGAAGGGAGAAGAGCTTGAGAACCAAGGAGTGAATGGCTGTATTACTGAAAGGATAGCCCATTGTAACGTTGGCTGTCTTAACCTCTTGAGGGAGTGCATTAAGCATGGGCACTAAAAGGGATTCGTCGGCTAAGACTATTGCTGTCTGTTCGAGAGGGTTTTCAGAATGAGTTTGTGCCATTTGTGCTAGTTTCTGGCCGGCATATTTGCACTGCAATACATTTTCAGGACAGGTGACAATCGTTATGTTTTTATTCTCAATTGCGAAGTGCTCAGGGAAGCTTTCGTGGTGGAAAGGATTCCTGCGCAAGAAGAAACCAGCTTCTTGTGAAGGATCGTCAAAATAGTAGGCATCACCATCGGTGATGTACTTACCATTTCCAAGTTGCATATAGTGGCGGATTATACGTTCTTCGCAGGTAGAAAGGGCATTGAAACCAACGAAGTAGTAAAATCGGCCATCGTTGTTAGGGATTAGGGAGTCAATCTTTTCTGCCAAGTGACGATAAGCCATCCCACTATAGGCACGATGATTGTTGAGTAGGCGTTGGTGCAGCAGGGTGTAATATTGGTAGAGTGACTGATAAAAAGCGAGGTATTTTTCTTGGAAAGGAGTGGGTTTGCCAGTTTCGACATTCCATTTCTCGATAGCTTTGATGTTGTGCAGATTGTTGAAGAGCTGCTGGGCGTCAACGCAGTAAAGGTCGATTTCAGAGAAGTCCGACAGCATCATGTCGCCAAAGGATATAAAATCTTCAAAGCAGGAGTACTTGTCTTCGCTTGTGGCTAAGGTTCGGTGGATATCGAAAAGCTCGAATAATAAGTATTCGTTGGGGACAATGGTGAGGTTGCCTATTTCTGAGACTAATTCGTCGATACCTATAATGCGAGGGAGAAAGAAAGGCTGTCCATCCATTGAGGCGAATTGTCGTCGAAGAAACAATCCAGACCGTCGATTGTTGAAAATCACGGTTACTTGGTCGAGGTTATGAGGATGTTCTTCACGTAGCCGACGTGCTACCTCCGAAAGAAATGTTTCCATAGCAATGGGTTGTTATTGCAAGTTTTATTTTTTAGGCATCCATGATTGAGCCTGCTGCAGGGTCTCGGGTTTCCCAACATCGAGCCAGTCGGTTGCGTTGTGCTCAAAATAGCTGATTCTATGCTCTTTGGCAAGAGATATGTATTCGGGAATAATGGGATAGGGGTGGTTGGCAGGGGGGAGTAAGTCGAGCAGTTGGGGTTGGACTATCGTAATACCACTGAAGGCCATGGGGAAGAATGTTGCTTGTGGGTTGTGAACCCATTTTGTTTCATTAGTCGATTGATTATGCCAGCCGACAAGCTGCTTTGAGTGATCAAAGAGGAGTTGTCGAGAAGTGTTGCGTTGGCTGACAGCTAGTGTGACAAGGTTCATGGAATCAGTGTGATGTTTGAATAGTTCATAAAAGTTTATGTGTGAAAGAATGTCGACATTGTGAATGAGAATAGGTTCGTTTGATGAGAAAAGGTGTGCGGCTTTTTTCAGTCCGCCCCCTGTGTCAAGAAGCATGCTGCGTTCGTCGGATATGACTAATTCGACATCCCATTGCTGCTTGTGAAGATAGTTAGTCAGTAGGTCGGCATGATGGTGAATATTGATCACTATCCGTGTGGCACCTTGGTGGATAAGATTGTCAATGGCAATCTTGACAAGGGGTTTGTCCCCAACTTTTACCAAAGCTTTGGGCAGGGAGTCGGTGAGTGGTCGTAGACGGGTGCCAAGTCCAGCGGCGAGGATAAATGCTTGCATGTTTTTGAGTTTATATTTTGCAAAGATAACGATTTTTCATCATGTGAAGAAAAAAAAGTGGGTAAACTAATTTGAGCTATTTTGCATCAGATTGTTTACCAGATTGTTTGTTAGTGTGATATCTGTTCAGATGCAGGGATTGGACAAGGTTGGTTAGTTTCATATTGTATGGAAGGCTTGTGGTGTCAATTGTCGCGTAATATCTATTTTTCAGGAAGAGTATTCGTGAGTTAAGGATAGAGCTAGGTGGAGAAAAAAGAGTGTGTGCTAGAATTTATTTTTCGGATGATTGCTAATAAAACAATTTTTTTGTGTATCTTTGCAAATTAAGCCAAGGGTTTTTTGTATGCGAAATATCCCTTTAGTGCTTTGATTTATAGAGTAATAATAAAAGTTTTTAACATATGAAAATAGATAAATTACTATTAGTGGCTGTTGTTGGGGTGCTTTTTTTCGCATCCTGCAGACATACTGAGGAGATTGCTTATATTAGCGACGCTCAGCGTGATTCAGCATTCGCGTTGAAGGGACAGTTCTCGAGTGGTATTCAGGCCAATGATTTGCTTAGCATATATGTCGAAAGCCAGACTCCCGAGGCAACTATCCAATTCAACCAGGAAACAAATAAGATTGCTGTTCTAGGTGGAGCAGTGATGAATCCGGGTAACAACGTTGTGTCGGGTTACTTGGTAAATCATGATGGTGATATTATCTTCCCTGTTTTAGGCAAGATACACGTCTTAGGTCTGACTCATCGAGAGTTAGCATCATTGATTGAGAAACAGTTGGTCAGTGAGGGGCATATTACGGACCCAGTTGTGACTGTGAAATTGATGAATTTCAAAGTGTGCGTTCTGGGCGATGTGGTACGTCCGGGGCAACTGGTGGTTTCAGGAGAGCGTCTTACCATTTTTGAGGCACTTAGCATGGTAGGTGACCTAACCATTTATGGTCAACGTCATAATGTAACAGTGATTCGCGAGGAAAATGGCCTGCGTACAATTGGTGAAGTTGATCTCTCCTCGAAGTCAGTCTTTGATTCCCCATATTACTATCTTCATCAGAACGATGTGGTGTACGTAGAGCCGAACATGAGGAAGAAGAAGAACGCAGAGCGTGACCCGATGGTAATGACATATATCTCGAGTGCAGTTTCTATTGTGTCGGTGCTCTCGTCAATGTTCTATTACTATATCCTTTCGAAATACTACATGAACCGCAATTAATTTTGCCATTAATAATTTTATAATATGGAAACTCAGCAACAATTCAGAAACATGCCAGTATCTCAGAATGGGAATCAAAACGGTGCCCAGCAAGAGAATGAGAACACTATTTCGCTCCGCGACATAGTATTCCTAGTTATCAATAACTGGTATTGGTTTGCCTTATCGTTGTTTGTCTGCTTGGTGATTACCGGTGTGGTGTATAAGACTAAGCCAAAGACATATCAATATTCTGCTACTATTATGGTGCGCGATGAGAACAAGGGTGGTTCTCAACGCCAAATTGACGCCATCTTTAATAGCATGGACAACGGCATGCATTCGTTGGAGAACGAGGTGTATATGCTTCGGTCTTCTTCGTTGGCAAAGAATGTGGTAACAGCTCTAAACCTAAATAATACATGTGATCGTTGGGGTTTCTTTACCAAGATCTCGTATTTCAAAGAGAGGCCGTTGGAACTGAAGGTTTATACTAGGAGTGCCGATGCCTCGGAAGTCACCATCAACATGCAGGTTACTCCGTTGGATATGAGCCGATATGAGTATGTGGTTACTTCCCTCAATCGCTATAGTGTAAACAAAAAGGGCGTGGCTTACTATACGGAGCCTGTTGTGGTGACAGAGGATGTGTCATTTACTATCGATAAGACGCAGTACTTCTCAAATCGCAATTTCAAGGTAAAGTATCAGCTGAGCGAAGTGCCTGTGATGGTGAAAGCATCTCAATTGGCACGTCGTATTAGTGTCAACCGTGTTGATAAGAATGCTTCCATCTTGGCAATTGGCTATTCCGATAATAATGATGCACGTGCTCGTGAGGTGGTGAATGCCTTGGTGGACGCTTACAATGAGGATGCTGCTGAAGACCGCAGGGCAGTGGCAGAAAAGACTGAACAGTTCGTTTCTGAACGTATTTCTCTCATCTCTGGTGAACTGGAGGATGTTGATGCCCAGGTGGCTCAGTTGAAAAAGGATGCTCGTATTCCCGATATTCAGACAGCATCTGGTACCATGCTTCAGACGGGCATCCGCTATTCTGATGAGGTAAATAGCCTTGAGGCCGAGTTGCAAATGATTAAGTCTGTTCGGTCTTATCTTGTTGACCCCAATAATAAAGAAGAACTTCTCCCTGCTAACGTGGGTGTTTCAAATGCTGGTGTACAATCAATGATTAATCAGTATAATAGTCAGATGTTGCAGTATCGTAAAATGCTGAATAATGCAGGCCCGAACAACCCACAAGTACGTACGCTAGTTCAGCAAATGGAAGGCAACCGTGCAAGCATTCTTGCTTCTATTGACAATTTGATTAATTCTACTAATGTCCGTCTTCAGAGTGCGAGAGCTCAGGAAGCACGTGCCCAGGGTCAGATCTATAACCTTCCGACACAGAACAAGGCAGTCACCGAGGTTTCTCGTCAGCAGAAGATCAAGGAAGAGTTGTTCCTTTATCTGTTGAGCAAACGAGAAGAAAATGCCTTGAATTTGGCCGTGACAATTGTTCCTGCCAAGATAGTTGAGCCCGCAAGCCGCTCCAATGTAGGTCCCCATCTCTCAATGTATATCTTGGTGGGTCTTTTAATTGGTCTTGTCTTGCCCGCCTTGGTAATGTTCTTGATTAATTTCTTTAATGTGAAGCTTCGCTCTAAGTCTGATATCGAAAAGGCAATGACGATACCTATTTTGGGTGAAGTACCACAAAAACCTGAAGGACGTGCAAATGACGAAATCATTGTTACTGCTAATGGAACAGATGTGGTGACAGAGGCTTTCCGAATTCTGCATTCGAATATCCCATTTTTCTTAAAGGAAGGTGAGAAGGTCATCCAGACCGTTTCGACGGTTCCTGGTGAGGGTAAATCCTATGTCGCATTGAACCTTGCCTTGTCGCTTGCCTATGTTGGGAAGAAGACTATTTTGGTGGACTGTGACCTTCGTAAACGTAGCTTGTCAAAGACTATCGACCGTCACAACCGTGTTGGATTGATCAGCTATATGCTCGGTAAGGAAGATGACTTCACTAATATCATCATGCATAGTGAAACCTCACCGTTCCTCGACTATATCGTCTGCGAGAAGACTCCGCCAAACGCGACTCAGTTGCTCCTCAACGATAAGATGGACAACCTGGTGTCCTATCTGCGTGAGCATTATGATTTCATTATCCTCGACTCCACTCCCGCACAGATAGTTGCGGACTCTTCTATCATCAACCATACGGCCGATCTTACCACCTACATTATGCGTGTTGGTTACCTGAATAAGAGTTCGTTCCCCTTCATCCAGGAGTTGGCTGACAAGGGTAAGTTCAAGAATATGGCTATCATTATGACTGATGTGCCAGTTATCAAACGTCGTTATGGTGGCTATGGTTATGGCTATGGTTATGGCTATGGTTACGGCTATGGTTACGGCTATGGCTATGGTTATGGCTACGGTTATGGTTACGGCTATGGCTATGGTTATGGTGACGATAGCGATTCAGAAGGAAAGAAGAAGAAATCTAAATAATATAAGTATTAATATATTATGAAAGGTATTGTTCTTGCAGGCGGGTCGGGTACCCGCCTGTATCCTATAACAAAGGGCGTAAGTAAACAACTTCTGCCAATCTATGACAAGCCGATGGTATATTATCCTATCTCGACTCTCATGTTGGCTGGCATCCGTGATATACTGGTTATCTCTACGCCTAATGACCTCCCGAGTTTTAAGCGTTTGCTGGGTGATGGCTCTGATTTCGGAGTCCATTTCTCGTATGCCGAACAGCCATCTCCGGATGGCCTTGCACAAGCTTTCATTATTGGCGAAGAGTTTATCGGAGAGGATTCTTGTTGTTTGGTTTTAGGTGACAATATCTTCCAAGGTAATGGACTAGGAAGTATGCTTCGTGAGGCGGTATCTTCTGCTGAGCAAGAGCAGAAGGCGACTGTCTTTGGCTATTGGGTTGCTGACCCAGAACGTTATGGCGTTGCAGAGTTTGATCAAGAAGGGAATGTTCTTTCCATTGAAGAGAAACCTAAAAATCCCAAGTCTAACTATGCTGTGGTTGGTTTATATTTTTATCCAAATAAGGTGGTGCGTGTGGCAAAGGGTATCAAGCCATCCGCCCGTGGTGAGTTGGAGATCACCTCTGTAAATCAACAATTCTTGCAAGATGGTGAGTTGAAGGTCAAACTACTTGGACGGGGATTTGCCTGGTTGGATACGGGAACACACGATTCCTTGGCAGAAGCTTCTACTTTCATCGAAGTCATTGAGAAGCGACAAGGCCTCAAGGTTGCCTGCCTTGAAAGCATTGCATACGAAAAAGGTTGGATAACTGCCGAAGACTTGCAGCGTATTGCCCAGCCAATGGCAAAGAATCCCTATGGTCAGTACCTTCTAAATCTGATAAAAGAACGATAGTTATTTTTGAAAGGATTCTATGGAAGTAATAAAGACTGCCATTGAGGGCGTATTTATCATAAAGCCGAGAGTCTTTGGTGATGCCAGAGGTTATTTCTTTGAGAGTTTTAATGCTCGCGATTTCGCTAGAGAAACAGGCCTAGACGTCACTTTCGTTCAGGACAATGAGTCGATGTCCCATTATGGTGTATTGAGAGGTCTTCATTATCAGCAACCACCCTTTGCACAGAGCAAGTTGGTCCGTGTGGTTAGTGGCAGTGTGCTGGATGTGGCCGTTGATATCCGCAAAGGGTCGCCCACCTTCGGGCAACATGTTGCAGTTGAATTGTCGGCCGACAACCACCTTCAATTTTTCATGCCCAAAGGTATTGCTCATGGATTCTCTGTCCTTAGTAAAGAAGTGATTTTTCAATATAAATGTGATCAGTTCTATGCTCCTCAAAGCGAAGGTGCTATCGCTTGGGACGACCCCGATTTAAATATTAATTGGCAATTGCCCTTAGATGTAGTCTTACTTTCTGAGAAAGACCGCCACCATCCCTATCTGCGTGATATCAATTCCCCTTTTAACTATTAATCTCTTCACAATATGAATATTCTTGTCACAGGGGCCAAAGGACAATTAGGGACACACATGCTTCTCAGCAGTGCTAATTCTCGACATCGGTATTTTTTTACTGATGTGGATGAACTGGATATCACTGACCCTGTGGCAATCAGGCAATTCGTCATCGGCCAGCAGATTGATGCGATTGTTAACTGTGCAGCATACACTAATGTCGACCGCGCTGAAACGGATGAGATTCTTGCCGACAAGATAAACCACCTTGCTGTGGGATATCTCGCTGATACGATGGCGAGTACAGGAGGCCTCTTGATACATATCTCAACAGACTATGTATTCGGTGGCAATAAAAATAATACCCCTTGTGGCGAAGACGAACCAGCCAATCCTACTGGTGTGTATGGCAGTACCAAATTGCAAGGTGAGCAGGTTGTAGTCGCATCTGGATGTCGTTACTTGCTATTCCGAACTAGTTGGCTCTACAGCGAATATGGAAAAAACTTCTGCAAGACAATGCTTTCGCTATCGGACACCAAGCCAAAGTTGACAGTCGTCTTTGACCAAGTGGGTACTCCGACCTATGCAGGCGATTTGGCGCAAGCTATTGTTGCCATTCTTGAGAATGGCGTGTCTCCCGACCAAGAAGGTCTCTATCATTATAGCAATGAAGGTGTGTGCAGCTGGTACGATTTTGCTAAAGAAATAGCTCGTCAGTCGGGTCATACCGATTGTGTAATTCTACCCTGCCACAGTGATGAATATCCTAGTCCCGTGGTGCGGCCTAGCTATTCGGTGCTCGACAAGACCAAATTCAAACAGACATTTAACCTTTCAATCCCCTATTGGACAGACAGCCTCTCGGTGTGTCTAAATAACATAAAACAGATAGAAAAATGAAGCCTTTTATACACGAAAGCAGTTACGTTGACGATGATGTCATCATTGGTGAAGATACCAAGGTTTGGCATTTCTGCCATATCCAAAAAGGTGCTCGCATTGGCGAGCGTTGTTCCTTTGGGCAAAATGTAAATGTAGGCAACAACGTGCACATTGGCAATGGAGTGCGTATACAGAATAATGTTTCTGTATATGAAGGTGTCGAGATTGAAGATAATGTATTCTGTGGCCCAAGTTGTGTATTTACTAATGTGACTACTCCTCGGGCTCATTTCCCTTGTCATGGTGTTTATGCTAAGACTCTCATTAAGGAGGGCGCTTCACTAGGAGCCAACTGCACTGTAGTCTGTGGGCATACCGTAGGACGTTCTGCCTTGATAGCTGCCGGAGCCGTGGTCACTCACAATGTTCCCGATTATGCTCTCATGGCCGGAGTTCCTGCTCGGCGAATCGGTTGGGTCTGTGAGTGCGGTAAACGTTTGGGTGACGATTTACATTGCTCATGTGGTAGACATTATGTCCTCAAATCTAACGATGTGCTAGTCAAAGAAATTTTATTCTGCTAATTAATAGTGCATTGAATGGATAATTGACTGTTAATTATTCTGCGAATCTTAATTGAACACTGACAATAAACAAATAGATACGTGAAATACAAGTTTTTCATCATTCTCATACTCATGGTTGCAGGTATCTGCGACTCCCATGCCAAACGTGAGCCGTCATGGATGAAGGAGTTGCCGCTGCCAGCCAATAATACCTACATCTATGTCCGCGAGTCGGGTGAAGGGAGGACCGTTAACGAGGCCTTGAATATGGCGTTGGTTAGGGTGTTCCAAAATACTGCTAGCCGCTTGGGAAAAACCTTTGACGAGGCAGCCGTAGCTGCCGAGCTAAGGAAGGGAACTAATTATGTGCAGGTTTCCCAGCAGTATGGTATCCCGATTAATAAGGTCGACCAATATGTGGTCAACCTTAAGGATGGTTCCTATTGGGTTTGCGTCCTTTGTCAGGTGGCTTCTATGCGTAGTGTGGTGCCTGTTTGGGACAAAGGTGAGCGTGCTCGTAATGTGAGTGACATTGCCTCATTGACCAAATCAATTATCCCAGGACTTGGACAGATAGGCAAAGGTTACACAACCGAGGGACTTCTCACTATGTTTGGTGAAGCAGCGTTAGTTGGTGGCGGAATTGGATGCTATGTGGCTGCCCAAAAACAGTTGGACATTATTCGCAACCACTCCAATGTGACTCCCGAGGCACTACTTGAGGCTCGAAACAACTACAATTCATTGCGTTCTACATCCTTTGTTATTTGGGGAGCTGCTAGCGCCTTGTATATCTTCAATTTTATCCGTGCCTATTCCTTAGAACCCAAGCCTGAACTTGCTTTCACATGGACACCCTCACTCATTACTACTCCCAATTCGGTTGTTCCCACTGTCGGTTTGACTTATAGATTTTGATTATGCATCGTCGTTTTCTTATTTTCATGCTTTGCTGTGCAAGTATATGTTTTTCTTCTTGCATTAAGGACCTTGAACAAGAGGGCATATATGAGAAGACTCGCTGTTTCGGTGTTGTCCTCGACTCGCGAACTGCCCTTCCTCTGCAAGGATTTCGTGTTATCGGAACTGATGGAAAAAGTGATAATCAGGTGGTATTTACGGATGCTAATGGCATGTTCCAAATAACAGTTACGCTTGACCAACTTGCTAATCAGTATTCTATACGATTCGTAGCCGACTCACTATACAACAATTATACCTATAATTTGGACAGTGTCCCGTTAGGGGTAAAAGAATACGATATGGGCAACATCTACTTGGTTGGTCCTAGCGTTCCAGAGGTTGTGACTGCGAGTATTGTTGACATTACGGCTAATTCTGCTCACTGTTTTGCTAGGGTTGAGAATACTGGCAACTCTGCCATTGTCGAGCAAGGCTTTGTCTACAGTACCATGCAATATCCCACCATCGACAACGAGAGAGCCACTATGCCTTTTGTGCAATCCGAGTTTGACTATGAACTCTCCCTTGAGCCGAATACAACATATTATGTACGTGCTTATGCCGTGAACAGCCTCGGTGTCGGTTATGGCAACCAAATAAAGATTAGAACACTAGATGGATTGCCAGTCGTAATCACGGGTAATGTCTCCCATGTGACCACCAACTTTGCCTTAGCAGGTGGCGAAGTATTGTCCGATGCAGGCTTTGATGTGGTGGCAAGGGGAGTCTGTTGGAGTATCTCTTCCAATCCGACTATTAATCATGCCCATACCGTTGATGGTCGTGGTCTAGGTACATTTGTCAGTCGTATGGAGAACCTAGAGCCCAATAAAACATATCATGTCAGAGCCTATGCACAGAACTCCTCAGGCATCGCTTATGGCCCTGTGGTGACATTCTCCACCCTATCGGGTCTGCCTACGGTGACCACTACAACTATCTCCAATGTTACTGCCACCAGTGCTGTTTCAGGAGGTAATGTCGAAGACGATGGCGGATATTCAGTAATCCGCAGAGGCGTTTGCTATGGTACAACATCCAATCCCACAATTTCAGGCCTCCATACTACCGATGGTGCCGGTGTGGGCGAGTTCGTAAGCCAGCTGACTAATTTAACTCCTGGCTCCACTTATTACTATCGTGCGTATGCTACTAATGGCGTAGGTACCGTGTATGGGAGCCAATATGTTTTTGTGGCTTGGTAGTCTTAACTATTAATACAGGAATCAACAAGATATGAAGAGAACGAAAAGAGTTTTTTTATTTGTATTCTTTGTAGGATTAGCCCTATTCAATGCTCGTGCTTTCGACTTTTCAGCGGTAAGCAGCTCAGGGCAGACACTATATTATACTATCTTGACTGATAGTACTGTGGCGGTCGTCTACCCCAATCATGTGGGCAATAATTATTATAGTGGTTATTCAATGCCTATCGGCAGTGTTAATGTCCCATCTTCCGTGTTGCATGGCGGCAACTGGTATACCGTTACTACTATAGGAAACAATGCTTTCACAGGATGCGTCGGAATGACGGGACTGACCCTTCCTGGCTCGCTGACTACTATTGGCAACAGCGCCTGCTCCCAATGCACAGGGCTGCTCTCTCTCAATCTTCCTAATTCCTTGACTTCTATCGGCGATAATGCTTTTATGGGGTGCAGTCATTTGGGCTCCATTGTTTTGCCTAACGCCGTTACTATGGTTGCTGTTGGAACTTTCCAAGGCTGTAGTTCTCTTTCCTCTGTCACGTTCGGCCCCTCTGTTACCACCATTGGCAATGTGGCCTTTGAAGGTTGCAGCAGCCTTACCTCTCTCCATATCCCCGATGCTGTGGCCCTGTTGGGCAATTGGGCTTTTTGTAACTGCACTAGTCTTGATTCCATTTATATAGGCAACTCGGTTGCCTACATACTCCAGAATACTTTTTCTGGGTGCAACAATGTTCATTATATCCACTACAATGCCCGTAATGCAAGTTGTAGTTATTATGCAGGCGCTGCCTATCATTCATCTTTACCCGTCGCTGCTCTTACACAACTCATCATAGGTGATAGTGTGCAATCTGTACCTCAGTATTCTTTCGCCGAGGCTCTTCTATTAGATACGCTCTATATAGGCGAGGGAGTGTCCTCTGTCGATGCGAATGCCTTCTTGGGCACTACCAATGTACATTATCTTCATTATAATACGGGTCATTTCTCAGACCTTACATTCCCTGTTGCAGCCTTTGCTCCTTTTTCTGCCATCACTCATCTGACAGTTGGCAGCAATGTCCAGCATGTTCCTAGTCGTGCTTTTACGGGTAAGATTAATTTGCAACAGGTTTCTTTCTCCTCATCCGTAACCTCTGTTGGTGACTCTGCATTTTTGGGATGCGCTGTGTTGCAAGGCCCACTTTCTTTGCCTTCAGGGTTGACCAGTGTAGGTGTGTCGGCATTTCAAGGCTGTTCTAACATGGCTGGTGCTCTTACGCTTCCACCTACCCTCCTGTCTATTGGCGATTATGCCTTTGCAAACTGTTCTAAAATCAATGGTGCGTTGTGCCTCCCGGCAGTTCTTCAGTCTCTAGGCAATGGAGCATTTGCGGATTGCGACAGCATCTTGTCGCTTACCACCAACAGCCCGATAGCCATCCCTGCTGATGCTTTCAATAGCTGCGACCGTCTGTTTCAGGTTTCATTACATAGTGCAACAACCAATATCGGTCCGTCGGCTTTTGCCAATTGTGTTCGTTTGTCGGAACTCTCTTTAGGCAATACCCTGACCTCTATAGGTAGCAATGCTTTCAATGGTTGTGTCAGACTTGCCAACCCGTCAATTCCCAATTCTATAAATACTATTGGTGACAGTGCCTTTATTGGCTGTATACTTATGGGAGGTAACCTCACATTCCCCGCCTCAGTGACTTCCATCGGCGACTATGCATTTGCCAACATTTCTCCCATTACTAGTATAGAAATGCGTGGCTCCAACCCTCCGACTATATATTCTCATACCTTTGCTTCGGCAACCATCTCAACCCCTGTGTTTGTGCCTTGTGCCGCCACAGTCAATTATCGCCTTTCTGACTATTGGGAAGATTTTGTCAATTTGTCGGAGTCTACGCCGTTCGTGCTCTCTCTTGTGGCAAACGATACAGCAATGGGTTCTGCTGTAGTGCTACAGCAGCCTACATGCAGCAACTATTTGGCAATAGTCCAAGCAACTGCCAATGCGGGTTACCACTTTTTGCGGTGGACAGATGGCAATACCTCCAACCCACGACTGCTTCTGCTCTCGTCCGACACCACCCTCACTGCATTCTTTGTTTCCGACAACTCCCTCATATCAGTTGCTAGCAACGATGCCACGCGTGGTTATGTGTCCGGAGGTGGCATCTATAGTTATAATGACACTGCCATCCTTACAGCCTCACCTTATGCCGACTATCATTTCCAGCGTTGGAGCGATGGCAGTACACAGAATCCCCGACAAGTCATCGTGACTCAAGATTCTCAATTTGTAGCCATCTTCCTCTCCAACATTTCTACCCTTGCCCTGACCGTTAACAATCCCACGATGGGTACTGTCAGTGGGGCTGGCTCATACAGCTACCTTGACCAGGCTGTTATCTCAGCAACCCCCTTCTATGGCTATCATTTCACCATGTGGAATGATGGTGTCACAGCCAATCCACGTATCGTCTCCATCTCGCAGGATACTTCTTTCACAGCTTTGTTTGATGCCAATACCTACTCCGTCACTGTAGGCAATAGCTCCCCTTCGATGGGTTCTGTCAGTGGAGCTGGCACCTACACTTATCTCGATACTGCATTACTCAGCGCAGTCGCTGGGACTGGCCATCATTTTGTACAATGGAGTGATGGTAATACCGACAATCCACGTCTACTCCTAGTCACTTCCGACACGGTTCTGTCGGCTCAGTTCGTTCCTAATGCCTACCTACTTACCGTTGTTCCTAGCGACACCACTCTTGGTACAGTTTCGGGAGGTGGCACATATAATTATAATACCACGGTAACAATCTATGCAATCCCTGCCGAAGGCTGCCACTTCACCCAATGGAACGATGGCAATACCTCTAATCCGCGTACCATTGTTGTTACAAGCGATGCCAGTTTTACTGCCCAGTTTGCTGTCAATGTCTATTCTATCATGGTCAGCAGTGCCAACACTCTTTGGGGAAGTGTATCGGGTGGTGGCTCCTATAGCCACAATGCAGTAGCCACCCTCACAGCCACTGCAGCCTCAGGTTGTCATTTTACCCAGTGGAACGATGGCAATACCGACAATCCCCGCAGCATAACGGTTACCCAGAATGCTTCATACATTGCACAGTTTGCCGTTAATAGCTATTCTGTCACGGTCTCAACCAGCAACTCTGCTTTGGGCGTTGTTACTGGCTCGGGCACCTATTCTCATAATAGCACCGCTGTTCTCACCGCCACGCCCAATTATGGCTTCCATTTCGTCCAGTGGAATGATGGCAATACAGACAACCCGCGGTCAATCATTGTCACGCACGATGTCTCCTACACGGCTCTTTTCGATACCAACCAATATGTCGTTTCAGCTATCAGCAGCAATCTGGCAGGCGGTAGTGTTACAGGTGGTGGCACCTATAGTTATCTCTCCCAGGCTCTTCTCACAGCCGTGCCCGTCCCTCACTACCATTTCGTGCAGTGGAACGACAGCCTCACCAATAATCCGCGCACCATCATGGTTCTAAGCGACACACAGTTGGTGGCCGATTTCCAAATCGACTCGCATAACGTTTCTGTTGCAGCATCCAATCCTACCATGGGGCAGACCTCAGGCAGTGGTGTCGTGGCTTATGGCACTAATCTCTATATCTCTGCTACCCCCAACTACGGTTATCGTTTTACTGGGTGGAGCGATGGAGTCTCACTCAATCCCCGTCGTATCGTGGTGTCGTCCGACACAGCATTTACAGCTCTGTTTGTGGCCAATAACTACACGGCTACGGTCACAAGTAATAATGTTAGCCTCGGTGTTGTCTCGGGTGGTGGTACCTACAGCTACCTGACCTCGCTTACCTTGACCGCCACCCCCTTTGGCTCTTGCCGTTTTGTGGGATGGAGCGACGGCAACACCGACAATCCTCGTACCCTCGTCCTTATCAGTGATACTGTCCTACAGGCGCAATTTGTGGTTAATACATGCCGCCTCGACTGTGAGTCCTCCGATCCCACGATGGGTATAGTCAGTGGGTCGGGTACATATGATTATATGGCACAGGTGCCAGTCCTCGCAACGGCCTATCCCAACCACCACTTTGTACACTGGAGCGATGGAGTCACCACCAATCCCCGTCTGGTAACCCTTACTAGCGACACTATGCTTGTTGCCTACTTCGCCCAAGAACCTAGTTACACTCTCACCGTCACATCTGCTGACAACCAAATGGGAACGGTAACCGGTTCAGGAGTTTATCATTATGGAGAGGAAGTCCGTCTAACGGCAATACCTAACGAACATTTCCATTTCAGTTACTGGACTGATGGCAACTCTGCCAATCCCCGTACTGTACACGTCATTGCCGATGCATCCTATACGGCAGTTTTTTCGCCCGATATGTATACCATTACCTTGACTGCCAACAACTCCTCGTGGGGGGCTGTCTACGGCGGAGGTCAATACGCCTATGGCGAAGAAGCTGTCCTTACCGCAGTACCATTCCCCTCTGCCCACTTCCGTTCTTGGAGTGATGGCAGCAATGAGAACCCCCGCACTATCGTTGTCACGCGCAATATCACCCTCCAAGCCCTTTTCGGCGACGAACTGGGCATTGGCGATAGAGAAACCGAAGAGCATAGTTTCGAGGTATCAGCACAGGATCTCAACATCCATGTCATAGGTGCTTCAGGTAAAGCAGTTACCATATACGACCTTTATGGCCGTCAAGTCGCCTTCACGCCCCATGCCGATAGTGACTATGTCGTGACAATGCCCGCTGCAGGAGTCTACCTCGTGCGTCCCGAAGGTTGCAAGCCGAAGAAAGTGGTCGTACTCTGACCTCAACCCATTTTCTTTCAAACCATTTAGGTTTACGGTCACTTTTATTCACTCTCTCTATTTCCTAGAGGGAATAGTGTGGTGTTCCCTATATATTATAGTTTATTCTTTATAATACTATATATCCTCCTTTTTCGCTTCCCGAAGTGAAAAAGGAGGGAAAAAGGGGCGGCCAGGGAGCAGGTAAGACCCGAAGGCAGGCCGAGGCCGCCCTTTTCCCATGGCTGCCGCAAGTCTTCCATGTCGCTGTAACCGGTTCAGCTGCAAACTCCTGTGTTTAGGCGTAGATTTTTGACAGGCGGAAGAAA
>CAMYZD010000035.1 GCA_947303735.1 uncultured Bacteroidales bacterium
GCAAGGATGCTTCCCACCCGTGGAAGATGAGAAAGAGTGCAACTCTGGGCCGAGACATCATATCTCTAGGAACATCATATTATATGGAAAATTCGGGAATTCAGATAGGCGAATATATCCTTGCTGTGGTCGATACCGCTTTGTTGAATATTGATGATGAGGGATTGATTGTCGACCCCGTCGGTGCTACGATCTCGTTGTCGCCCAACCCGGCTCATGGTTCGACAGAGGTGTGTCTGCATGGTGCGACTGGCAAGGGCGAATTGCGCATATTGGATGCCACGGGTCGTGAGTTATTCCGTCAGGCGATGAATGGGCAGCGGTGCAGGCTCTCCACAGCCACACTCCCTGACGGACTATATTTTGTTACCTATACATCGCCAGAAGGTATCTGTAGCCAGAAACTTGTCGTGCGTTAGGAACTAGGCGTGTGCTTGAAAATGGAAGACTTTTTTCGTTTTTGTGCGAAAAAAGTCTTTCGTTTTAAAAAAAAATTGTATTTTTGAATCCCGTATTTTGTAACTCCAACATATAAGGAATATGAAACACGGATTTGATAATGAGAAGTATCTACGGATACAGTCAGAGCACATCAAAGAGCGAATTTCGCAATTTGGCAACAAACTTTACCTAGAATTTGGCGGTAAGCTTTTCGACGACTACCACGCCAGTCGTGTCCTGCCGGGCTTTGAACCCGACAGCAAACTCAAAATGCTCATGCAACTGCGTGACGATGCCGAAATAGTCATCGCCATCAGTGCCCGCGACATTGAGAAAAACAAAGTGCGCGGTGATCTCGGCATCACCTATGATGTCGATGTGTTGCGCTTGCGCGGCGAGTTTATGAATCGGGGACTGATGGTCAGTTCCGTAGTCATCACCCAGTACAACGGTCAGGCCAGTGCCATTGCCTTCCGCGAACGTCTGGAACGTTTGGGCATCAATGTCTATTATCATTATGTCATCGAGGGTTACCCCACCAACGTCGACCTCATCTGTTCCGACGAGGGGTTTGGCAAGAACGAGTATGTCAAGACTACCCGACCCCTCGTGGTGGTCACCGCTCCTGGTCCAGGCAGTGGCAAGATGGCCGTCTGCCTCAGCCAGCTCTATCAGGAAAACCAGCGCGGTATCAAAGCCGGCTATGCCAAATTTGAGACCTTCCCCATTTGGAGCATCCCTCTCAAGCACCCTGTCAATGTCGCCTACGAGGCTGCTACAGCCGACCTCAACGACGTCAATATGATCGACCCCTTCCATCTCGAAGCCTACGGCAAGACCACGGTCAACTACAATCGCGACATCGAGATTTTCCCCGTACTCAACGCCATCTTCGAGGGCATTTATGGCGAGAATCCCTACAAGTCGCCCACCGACATGGGTGTGAATATGGCCGGCTTCTGCATTTGCGACGACGAAGTTTGCGCGCAGGCCTCCAAGGACGAAATCATCCGTCGCTACTATACCGCCCTCTGCAACTATGCCGAAGGCAAGATATCCGAGAACGAGGTCAACAAAATCCGCCTGCTGATGAAGCAGATGAAGATTACCACCGACGATCGTCGTACCACTGTGGCGGCCCGCGAGCGCAAGGAGAAAGAGGGTGCCCACGCAGCCGCTATCGAGCTGGCCGACGGCACCATTATCACCGGTCACACCAGTGCCCTTCTCGGACCCAGTGCCGCACTGCTGCTCAATGCCACCAAACACCTGGCCGGCATCGACCACAGCGTCAAACTGATTCCACAATCCTACATAGAGCCTATCCAGAACACCAAGACCGTCCTGCTCCACGGTCACAATCCCCGCCTCCATACCGACGAGGTGCTGGTAGCTCTCTCCATGTTGAGTCTGAACGATGAGAACTGCCGCCGTACCCTCGACACCCTTCCCCAACTTCAAGGTTGCCAGGTTCACGCCACCGTCATGCTCAGTGAAGTAGACCAAAAGATATTCAAGAAACTAGGCATCGGCCTCACCACCGACCCCCAGCCTAAGAAATAAAATCGAGGGAAAACTGGGTGGTCTTCACAGGTCACCCAGTTTCCCATTTTCCAAAGTGGATGTCTTTGGCGTAGGTTCGGGTGTTATCCCTTCGTTGCTTGAATGTTAAACGATCGTTATTTGCTTCCGATAGCGAAAAACAGATAGATGACTAGGAATTAATAATATATCCTATACTATAGGCACCATGGAAGCTCAATTGAATTGTTGATATGTTGATACGTTGACATGTTGTGCAGCAGCCTAATTTTCACTTTTTAATTTTCAATTTTCTAGTTAGTAACAATAATTAAAATCAAGACAAAATGAATAAAACAAGTAGAGTAGTTGGAGGCGTGGCCTTACTAGCTTTTGGTATCGGTTGGGGTCTGGTACTCACTGGTCTGGTCAATATTAAATTAGATGGTTGGTGGACCTTTCTCATCATCATCCCCTGTTTGGTTGCTCTTTTCAGTTCCAAGCACAAAAACGGACCGCTCATCGGATTGGGGGTTGGTGTGCTATTGCTGCTGGCGACACTCGGAATTGTCAATTGGGATGATTTTTGGAAATACATCATCTGTTTGGTGGCAGTGGTGTGGGGTATATCCCTCATTTTCGCTCGCAAGAGCGGTATCTATACCAAACATGCAGACCCGCATACTGTTAACGAGCTAAAGAAATTCGATCAAGACGGTCGTCAGGTACACCAAATAAGTGTCAGCTTTGGCAAGCAGTTGTACGAATTTGCAGGACAGCAATTTGAGGGTGCCAAGGTTGAGTCTCATTTTGGTTTTGTGGCTCTCGACTTGAGGGGCGCCGATATCTTCGACGGTGCCATTGTCGATATCGATTGCAGCTTTGGCGGAATGGAAATCCGTGTGGATAAGGATATTTGTGTCAAAACGGCCATCGAGACCTCGTTTGCCGGCGTTGAAAGCCAATGTGACTCGCTACCTACCCCAGGAAGCAAAACCCTCTACCTCAAAGGCACCTGCGCCTTCGGAGGCATTGAGATAAAGTAACTACGCAACAATACTTTTATGAAAATAGAATCTTGGGCGTTGAAAAAGTTATGCAATTATTGGGCAGTATTGGTTGTCGCGATACTTTTCGTTGCGTGTAATGGTAACGAGGAATCGAGTGACAAGGACGATAGGACTACTCTTGAGGAAACTGTAGTTGTTTCCCCGTCTAATTTAGAGGCCTACTTTGACTCGTTGGTACGTAATACCCCTGCTTTTATCTACGTGAGAAATAGTAGCAACACGCTACCCAATCCAGACTCACTGAAGGTTTGGGAATCCATCAAAGCGTTGGACAACTACCAATCTCACCGAATCAAAACCTACCCGTTGGAACTTGTTGGGAATGCTCTGGGGTCTTTGATTTTTTCTCAGTGGCACAATGACACTCATGGGGATGATGAAGATGAGGTAATGGAATGGAGTGAACAGTTCTTCTTCCGATATTTTGAACAAGTGGCGAGATTGTGTCCTCACGTCGACTTTCTCACCTCTATCCATACAGGAAACGACATGGCTGGAATATTCACCGGACATGAGTTTTCATCTGCTCACCAGTCGTATTATTGCATTCTCCTCTATCGGTATGGGTCGGGATATAGGACTAAGTTCTTGCAACACTATGTTGGGTATGACAAGATATGGGAGTTGTCAGACTCCGTAGGCAGGCATTATCTCCTTTGTTACAATGGCCAATCAGATGTACAATATAATGATTTCCTGTTCAAGGCTATTCTTTTTATGAAAGAAGGTGACGATTACAAGGAAGTGTGTGCATGGAAAGATAAAGAATTTGATGAGTATTCCAGTGATATAGAATGCTGCTTAGACTATAATCCTCGAACGCTGACATGGACAAAATGTCGTCGTGAGGGGGATAAGCGGATTCCTATCCCTGGTTTGAAGAGATTGCATCTATTGCTTGACGGCAGGCGCTCAAGTTTCGTCGTAGAGTGATGTGCAAGTGTGCATATCTAAAAAACAATCGGATGCCATTAATGATACATGGCATCCGATTGCGTTGAACCCAAATCGGTCATTAGGGTTTATGGCAGATTAGCATTTGTTTCGAGCAGATTGGTCGCATCGCTGGCGAAGGCGTAGCGGGCTACGGCGAGACAGCGATGTGGACAAGATGCCGAAAGAAATGCTGATATGGCATAAACAGACATAAAAACGAGAAATTGATTAGAAAGGCGGCCTAATGACCGATTTGGGTTGAATAAGGTTTCGTCTCTTCGCAACGTCAGTATTGTTCCTTCTCGTTGGGGAAACTGCCGCTTTTTACATCGCCGATATACTGGCGGATAGCATTGCTGATGTCCTCGCCAAATGTGCCGTAGGTGCGCAGATAGCGTGGCTTGAACTGTTGGGTGATGCCCAGCATGTCTTGTAGCACCAACACTTGTCCGTCGGTGCCGTTGCCCGCCCCTATGCCGATAGTGGGAATCTTGATATCTTGGGTGACTTGTGTTGCTAGTTTGGCAGGTATTTTTTCCAACACTAGAGCAAAGCAGCCAGCATCGGCAAGCACATGGGCATCGTGGATAAGGCGGTCGGCTTCTTCTTTCTGAGTGGCACGCACTACATAGGTGCCAAATTTATTGATACTTTGAGGGGTAAGGCCTAAGTGACCCATGACGGGGATGCCGGCCGTGAGAATGCGACAGATGGATTCCAGCACCTCTTCCCCTCCTTCTAGTTTCACTGCGTCGGCACCAGTCTCCTTCATAATTCTGATGGCGGAAGCAAGGGCCTGTTTGGAGTTGCCTTGATATGTACCGAAAGGCATGTCGACTACCACTAGGGCGCGTTTGATGGCGCGCTTGACCGATGAGGCGTACACTATCATCTCGTCGAGAGTGATAGGCAGGGTGGTATCGTAGCCTTCCATGACGTTGGCGGCTGAGTCGCCTACCAGTACCACGTCGATTTTGGTGGTGTCGAGCAGTTTTGCCATGGAATAGTCGTAGGCAGTGAGCATGGCGATTTTCTCGCCGTTCTGTTTCATGCGCTGTAGCACATTTGTAGTGACCTTGGTCACGTCTGATTGTAGATAAGCCATTGTTATTCTATTTCTTCGTCCCCATCGTTGCGGAATAGGTCGTTACTAGCGGGGTTGAGGTCTTCCTCTTCGGCCTCGACGATGCGCAGCAGGGCACGAAAGTTCTTCTTAAAGTCGTATTGTCCCTTGCCGTTGACTCGGAAGGGTTTGAAATATTTTTCTTCGCCTTTGACGATGATGGTCACAGCCCCCTGTTCGGTTGGCGAGTCTGCGCTGTAGAGGTATTTGCCTATCTCGTCTACCTCGATGCGTTTGGCTAGGAATATGGTATCGAACTGGGTGGCGTTGATGGCTCCTTGCAGTAGGAGTACCGGGCCGCCCTTTATCTTTTTGGTGGGTACGGATTTGAATTCCGACCCTTTGGATGAATATTTCTTTGCAAATATGCGAAGCCCGGCTTCGACCTGCTCTTCGGTAACAGGGAATCGGACGTAAATCGAGTCCGTCAAGTATCGGCATTCGTCTGGCTTGCGGTTGAAGCTGGAGTGGAGCACCACATAACCCACAGGCAGAATTATTTGCCGACGGTGGGGCACTAGGAAATAGCGGTCGACCATCTGTTGGTAGTCGAGATGCTCGTCGATGCTAAGTTGGACGGGGGGAGGACATTCGTCCTTGGTGTTGTAGACGGCGTAGATAGAGCCCTTCTTGAGTAGCAGTTGTGTATAGTAGGCACGGATATTACTGTCCTGCGCCGGGAGGAAGCAACCATTGTTGCCCCCGATGCATTCGATGGGGTTGTGGCGGAATGTGACGAGGACGGTGCCTTGTAGGGAGATGTCCTTGTTGAGGAGCATTCGGCTTGAGGGTAGCGAGTCGCAGTCGTATATCTGCTTGTCGGTAGGCACTTCGAAGCGGATCAGTTCGATGGTGTCGCCGTGACAACTACAGTGTATGGGGTTGTAGGCGAAGCGGACAGGCATACTTTCATGTCCGCGCATAGTGAAGTAACGGTAGACCGATTCGACACGGGCCTTCATCAACTCTTGGTTGTTCGCATTGCCGTAGGCCTCGATCGACATGGTGTATAGGCGGGGATTATCGCGGTCAAAAGCAATGTTGTAGGCCGAGTCGAGCAGGTCAAGGTCGGCCTCGCGATAGGAGCTGTCGCCAGCATCGAAGTGGAGCAGCAGGCAGAAGATCGGGGGATTGGTCCAAGCGGCTGCCAGTTCGCGAGGCTTGAGGGGCTTGTCAGTCGGGATGTGAAGCCCCGAAGTCTGTGCTGTGGCTACAAGCGATAATAGGATAAGGTATAAACCAATGGCTATTATGTTCTTCATAATGGATGATTAGAAAGGTAAAAGACTGTACGTACTATTATATATGGCCACTTCCATTAATTGCATGTAATTAAAGTCTTAAATTCTTATCAAATTCAAAATATGCAGTTTACAAATTCTCCAATTCTCTAATTCTTGAAAAAAAGAAATCCCCATATATGATTTGTTTCACCGTTCACAACCATTCATGTCAACGCCTCTTCACTACGCCTCTTGGATGAGTTGGTGGATAATCTGCTCGGTAGTGATTCCCTCCGCCTCAGCGTAGTAGTTGCGCACTATACGGTGGCGCAGCACCTCTATGGCCACTGCGTTCACGTCCTCCATATCGGGCGAGTATTTGCCCTGCATAGCGGCATGAGTCTTCGAGCCCATGACCAAATATTGTGAGGCGCGGGGACCGGCTCCCCATGATAGGTATTTGGTGGCCAATACCGTTGCTGGATGGTTGCTGTCGGCATTGGGACGGGTGGAGGAGGCGAGCCGGACGGCATACTCGCACACGTTGTCGGGCACAGGCATGCGGCGGATAACGCTCTGGTAGGATAAGATCTCTTCGGCCGACATGACTACGGTCACTTCCTGAGTAGAGTCGACGGTCGTACCTTTCACTATGTCAACCTCCTCTTGGAACGAGGGGTAGTCGATGCGGATGTTGAGCATAAAGCGGTCGAGCTGTGCTTCGGGCAGGGGATAGGTTCCTTCCTGCTCGATGGGGTTCTGGGTGGCAAGCACGAAGAAGGGGGCTTGCAACGCATAGCTCTTGCCCGATACGGTGACTGAGTGCTCCTGCATAGCTTCCAGCAGGGCGGCCTGGGTTTTGGGTGGCGTACGGTTTATCTCGTCAGCCAGAACGATATTGGCAAACACGGGTCCTTTGATAAATTGGAAGTGGCGGTTCTCGTCGAGTATCTCGGAGCCAGTGATGTCGGATGGCATAAGGTCGGGGGTAAACTGAATGCGGTTGAACGAGAGTCCGAGTGCGTGGGAGAGGGTGTTGACCATGAGGGTCTTTGCAAGGCCAGGCACTCCCACCAGCAGGCAGTGCCCTCCAGTGAAGATTGAGAGCAGCAAGCTGTCGACAGCCTTGTCCTGTCCCACAATCACTTTCCCAACCTCCTGCTTGAGGCGGTGGTATTGCTCTACAAATGAGTTTAAAAGTTCGCTATCAGTCATCGGTGTTAATTGGTGATTAGTGACCAGTGACCTGTGATCGGTGACCAGTGACACGAGCGCATTCTTGTCACAGGTCACAGGTTACTAAAAAATTAATTTTCAATTTTCAATTTTCACTTTTCAATTTAATAAGTTTTTCTCATCTCGGCCATGCCACTTTGAAGTTGGGGCAATCCTTGTATTCATCAGCGATGCGCACAAAGGTGGTCTTTACCATGCGGTTGCACCATTCCACTATCTTCTTGCTCTTGGCTGCCTCGAGGGCTGCGTTGGCTATGCGGTCGTAGTCGTCGGTCAGGTTGGCTATGTGGGCAGGAATCTTCTTGTTGACTTTGATAATGCAGTAGGCGCTTTTGTTCTCGGCCGTAGTGTACGCGGTAGCGTTCGATATCTCGCCTTCGTCCAAGGCTGCGATGCCGATGCCGGGATACACTTGGGCGAACGACTCTTTGTCGAAACGGCTGTTGCCCGATACGGGGTTTGTCACAGCCCCACCCTGTGCTCGGTTCGAGCCGGTCGAGTACTTCTGAGCGGCCTCCTCAAAGGTGATATGCCCCTGCCGGATTTCTTGTGCCAGACTGTCGAGGGTGATGCGGGCCCGCAGCAGGTCGTCGGACGAAGTCTTGGGCTGCATCAATATGTGGCGGACATTGATGGTGTTGCCTCGCCGCTCGATGAGTTGGATGATATGGAAGCCATATTCCGTTTCCACGATAGGCGACACCTCGCCCGGTTTGAGGGCAAAGGCTGCGGCCTCAAATTCTGCCACCATCCGTCCTCTGCCGAAGAATCCCAGCTCGCCGCCCTTGGTGGCGGAACCCGGATCTTGGGAATAGAGGCGTGCCAGCATCGAGAAGTTGTCGCCCTTCAGTATACGTTCGCGCAGTTCGGCCAGTTCGCCTCGCACACGGTCGCGTTCGGCTTCCGCGATGGTGGGTTCAATCACTATCTCCGAAATCTCGTACTGGGTAGAAATCTCCGGAAGGCTGTCCACCGGGTAGGCGGCAAAATACTCGTTCACCTCGGCTGGTGTGACCTTGATATTGCCTGTCAGATCATATTCCACCTTCTGGCTCAGCATGCGGTCGTGTAGGATGTCGAAATATTGGTCGTGCAGCTCGTCGTAGCTGGCGTGGAATAGGTCGCGCAGCTTGTCCTTGCCGCCCGCCTGTGCCACCGCCATCTGCAGGTAGTAGTCCACCTGCTCCTCCACCTGTTCGTCCTTCACCTCTACGCTGTCGACCATCCCTTTGTGTATAAGCAGCTTGCTGATAAGCATGCTCTCCAGCAGGCTGCAGCGCTCCTCCTTGGCATTCTCTATGCCTTTGCGTAGGCGCACTTGGGCATACGCCTGCTCTATGTCGGAATTCTTGATGATGGTCTGTCCGACCACAGCCACAATGCCGTCGACCATTTGGCGCTCCTGGGCTGAGGCCGTGATGCCTGCCAGCAGCGTGGCCGCTATGATTAAAAACGTTCTCTTCATCATCATATTAGTAAACGATCTCGTCTATGACGTTCTGATGGATTATCACATTATATTTTTTGCGGAGTGCTATATTATTCTGCTCTTCGAGGTAGTTCTGGTAGTCGTTGAGATAATATCCGCGGGCCTCTTCGCGGGTCTTCAAGGCGGGAGGCATTATCTTCTCAACCACCAATATCTGATAGCCCGAGTCGGCCACATGGGCAAACACTCCGGGGTGCCACTCATTGGCTGTCAGCGTAGACTGGTTGCCCTTCTCCAGCAGGGTCAGGTTGGCCGTCACTATCGAGTCGCATTTGGCCTTGCGTCTCAACTCGTTGACCAATACCGAGCTGCTCCAACCCTTTTTCAGTGCCTTGTTGACTACTTTCAGCGCCTTGCTGCGGGGCAGTATTGTGCTGTCGCTAACGGTGTAGGCCACTGTGCGGGCGCGCTCGTTCCAGAAGTAGACGGCATCGTTCGTGTCGTTATAATTGTGGGTCAAGCTGGCGTTGTTGTAAAACTCCGCAAAACCCACAGTATCCTTGATGGCCTTCGACCACACCTTTTGGTCATTATAAGTGAATATCATCAGGCCATGACGGTATTCGTCCACCAAGGCGGCAAATTCGGGATTGTCCAACTCCAGGCGGCTGTCGGCATAGTCAAGCACCATGGCATCAATAAACTCCTGATAGCGTTCGGCGACAAAGATATCGAGGTCGCAGAGCGCACGCACCTTCTTAGTCTTATAGATATAGCGGGCAAATTGGCGGGAGTTATACTCTTGGTCGCCAATTCTGAAGAGCGGACGCATGTCGGTAATCTGCTCAGGGTCGTAATGGAATATGGCCGAGAAGATCGAGTCGGACACAATGGCGCGAACTGCGTCGAGGCTGGCCGCGTAGGTCACCCTCTTGGCCTTCTTCTTAGAAGTCACCACCTGGGTATAGTCGACAAATCCATAGCGCTGCTTGCATTGGTCGACAAACATCTTCTGGGGCTTGGTGCTGCGCTCGCCACGGGTCATACGCGAACGATAGTAGGGCACCAGCGACTCCAGCTCGGGCATCGTCTCCTTCTTCAAGAGCTTCACGATATGCCAGCCAAAACGGGTGTGGAAAGGCTCCGTATAATCGCCAACCTTCAGCCCCTTTGCCACTGCTTCGATATAGGCATAAGGCAGTTGGTTGGGAGCCAGCTCGGGCATCACGCCCCCCTTGTCTGACGTAGACTGGTCGCCGCTATAGTTCTTCGCCACCACGCCAAAGTCGGCCCCCTCCTTCAGCTGACGGTAGGCATCTTTTATCTTTCCTTCCGCCTTGAAAGTATTCTCTGGAATCCAGATATGTGCGAATTGCGCCTTGCCGTAATAATTGTAACGGTCGAAAAGCTTGATGATATGGTAGCCATAGCGTGAGTGGACGGGTTTGGACACCTCGCCCGGCTTCATGGCGTAGGCGGCCGACTCAAAGGCATAGATCATGTCAAACACCGTAAAACATCCCAAGTCGCCCTCCAAGGGGTTCACCTGGTCGGCCTTTTCGCGCACCAACGGGTCGCGGTCGTTCATGCGTTGGTAGCGCATCTCCTTCTGTGCCACCTCGTAGAAGTTGTCGCTCTTCAGAGCCTCCTGGTACACCTCCATCGCGTGGGTGTAAGCCTTGAGGGTATCTTCGGGGGTGGCCGATTCGGGGCAGTGGACCAATATATGGGCTGCGTGCAGCACATAATGGTTGCGGTCGTACGCCTCACGCAGCAGTTGCTGCAAGGTGGCAGAATCTATCAGATATGGGGCTGCCAGCTCCTTGCGGTAGCCCGCCAGCTCCTGGTTGAGCGTGGTCAGCGTGTCGTAGCCCATTGCATAGGCGTCCGCCAACTTAGTCTGGAAGTTGACATACAGCTGCACATAATCCTCCAGCGCCTTACGCTTCTCGTAAGTGCAAGCCGTAGGGGCCGCGTTGGGGTCTTTCCCAATCGACTGGAGAAACTCCTTCATAAATTGGGACTTGTATATGTTCTTACCGTTAATTTGAAAAACGACAGGGTCGTTGGCATTCTGTGCGACAGCACCCAGCAACGACACCGTCAGTAGCAGCGTGGTGAAAAATTTCTTTATCATAGATATATGAATGTGTGATTAGATTTATAGTGACCTGTGACCAGTGACCTGTGACACGAGATTTAATGATTGGTGATTAGATATATAGTGATCTGTGACCTGTGACCAGTGACACGAATGCGCTCATTTCACTGGTCACATTTCACTGGTCACTAAAAATTACTTTTCACTTTTCACTTTTCAATTTTCACTTTTCAACTTTCTCATCTCGAATAGTTGGGAGCTTCGCGGGTGATGGCTATGTCGTGGGGGTGGCTCTCGGTGCGGCCGGCAGCGGTGATGCGGATAAACTTGGCCTGCTGCAGGGCGGCAATATCGCGCGAGCCGGTATAGCCCATGCCTGCCTTCAGTCCGCCAACCATCTGGTAGAGCACCTCGCTCAACGTACCCTTGTACGGAACGCGTCCCACCACTCCCTCGGGAACCAGCTTCTTGGCATCCTCCTCCTTATCTTGGAAGTAGCGGTCCTTCGAGCCGCTCTGCATCGCTTCGAGCGAACCCATGCCGCGGTACGACTTGAATTTGCGGCCCTCGTAGATGATCGTCTCGCCCGGTGCCTCGTCCACGCCTGCCACCAGCGAACCCACCATCACCGTGCTGGCACCCGCGGCCAGTGCCTTCACTATGTCGCCGCTGTAGCGTATGCCGCCGTCGGCTATCACCGGCACATCGTAACCCGCCTGCTTCAAGGCCCCCACACACTCGCACACGGCGGTCAGCTGCGGAACCCCGATACCTGCCACGATGCGGGTCGAGCAGATGCTACCTGGGCCGATGCCCACCTTGATGGCGTCGGCACCCGCCTCTGCCAGCATCAGCGCTGCCTCGCCGGTGGCAATGTTGCCCACCACCACGTCGATGTTGGAATACTTGCCTTTCACCTGCTTCAGAGCCTCCACCACGCGGATGCTGTGGCCGTGGGCGGTATCGATCACGATAGCGTCGGCGCCAGCCTTCACCAGCGCGTCCACGCGGTCCATCATGTCGGGCGTGATGCCCACCCCCGCTGCCACACACAGACGGCCGTTGCTGTCCTTGCAGGCCAGCGGGCGCTCCTTCGTCTTCATAATGTCGCGATAAGTGATAAGGCCTACAAACTGCCCCTTCTCGTTCACCACCGGAAGCTTCTCAATCTTATGCTGCTGCAATATGTCGGTCGCCTCGGCAAAAGTAGTCCCCACGTGGGTCGTGATAAGGTCGGTGACCATAATCTCCGACAGCGGACGCTCCATATTGCGCTCAAAGCGCAAATCGCGGTTCGTCACCATCCCTATCAGTTTGCGGTCGCCATCCACTATAGGGATACCTCCGATGCCGTATTCCGTCATCAGCCGCAAGGCATCCTTCACCAAAGCCTCCTTCGTCAGGGTCACGGGGTCGACAATCATCCCGTTCTCCGCGCGCTTCACCTTGCGCACCTCGCCCGCCTGCTGCTCGATCGACATATTCTTATGCAGTACGCCGATACCACCCTCTTGGGCCATGCCGATGGCCATAGCTGCCTCGGTCACCGTGTCCATAGCTGCCGACACCAGCGGCATATTCAGCTTGATATGGCGTGAAAAACGGGTCGCCACACTCACCTCGCGTGGGAGAATTTCAGAATACGACGGCACCAACAGCACATCGTCATAAGTAAGGCCTTCGCCAATAAATTTAGTGGTATCTGTATACATATTCGTGAACAGTGTTTGTTGAATAGTAAATTGACAAATAATAATATATTAATAATATGCGCCGACAAGCCAGCGTTTAAAATTATGCAAAGATACGCACTTTTTTTCAAATAAAAAGAAAAAAATATTGATTAGTTATTGTTATCGTCATCGAGTGCCACACTTTTTTTACAAAAGTGGCACCCCGTTTTTGCCCCTTTTGGTATAAGATAAACAGACGATCCCCCCGCCAAAGCGGCTTCAGAGAAGGTTCGCTGTAGGTTCGCTGTAGGTTCGCTTCAGGCTTCACTCCTAAAGTGGGGATAAAGTGCACCCAATTATCCCTCATCATTACCTATCCACCTATCAGATGAATCTTTCCAACATTCAATCATTAACACGTTAACACATTAACACATTTCACTAATTACTATTCACTAAATTTCACTTTTCAATTTTCACTTTAATAACTAATTATCCGTATCTTTGCAACAATGATTTAAAGTCTCCCCAAAAGAAATAAGGCCTGTAATATATTAAATATTAATACGATATAAATCATTTCTCTACTATTTTTGCGACTAAAAAACACCAATATGTTCAAAAAATATCTTCTTTTCTACCTCCTCTTAGCTCTCCTCGTCCAGGGGGCTCGAGCTCAAGTGCAAGGCGACGTGAATGCCAAGCTCTCCATCACCACCCAGATGTTTCTTGACGAGATGGCAGGCGGCCTCTCCTACGAAGGGTTGGGCAAAGACCACTACATCAACGGTAAAAAGTTGGAGTGGTCGGGTAGGCCCCCTCAGCGCCTTTTTGCCGCGCCCGACACCATTGATGGGAAAGCGTACATTTCTGCCTTTATCCATCTGGAGGATATTGCTAAAACCGATGAGCTCAAAGCGTTGGGCGTAGAGGTGATGAGTGTCTTTAAGGAGAGTAACCGGCTGACGGCTCTTATCCCAGTTGACCGTGTGATGGATGTGGCGGTGTTAGATAATGTGCGTCGTGTCAATGTGGCGGAGTTGATGACCCCATCGACCGATGAGGCGCGCCGAATAACCCATGCGAGCGATGTGCTGACCAATTCGGCAGCAGCCATCCGTCAAGGGCTTGCACAGGGCTACGACGGTACTGGAGTGCTGCTGGGCATTATAGATGTTGGCATCGACTTTCAGCATATAGCCTTCAAGGACAGTGAAGGCAACTCGCGCATTGTCAGGGCATACGTTTATAACGGTAGCACGGAACGTTACTATACCGAAGTATCTTCCACAGCCCCCACCACCGACGACAATACAGAAGATCATGGAACACACACCGCCTCGACTGCGGGCGGCTCGTCGGTTGTGGTAAATGGCAGTACCGTCACCGTCACCGACGACCACGCCCATGCCACCTACGGCGGCATTGCTCCGGGTGCCAGCCTGTATCTTGCTGGGGTGAAAGGTCTCAACTCCGTATATGTATCAAATGCGGTGAATGCCATTGTAGGCTATGCCGATTCGATGGATATGCCCGTGGTGGTAAGCAACAGTTGGGGAGGGCAATTGGGCCTACATAATGGCATAGGCGAAGTCGCAGATGATTACAACCGCCTCTTTAACGACAATTACCCCAACCGCATTGCCCTCTTTGCAGCAAGCAACGACGCAAATAAAAGCAAGGATGGTGAGGGTGGCGGATACCATGTGTATGACACTACTTCGGTGGCAAGTCCGTTGGGTACCATAGTGCGCTCTAATGCCTACAGCTACACCGACGGAGGATATTACTATCAAGGCATTATTGCCAATGTGTGTGCGCGTACTACAAGCGTCAATCGTTTGGCTGTGAGAATCTATGTGCTTGACGCAACAACGGGAGCGATTGTGGCGGAGCTCCCACTCGGCCGTAAATATAATTTATACGACACCGTCGACGTTTCTGTTCTCAATAATTATTACGACGGCAAGTTGGGGGTATATTATAATTATGTCGCCTCAAATAGGGCTCAGGTAGTGTTATATTCTCCCGGTGGTCTGACCACCCGGAGTGTCAGTGGCAATCAGGATTATTATTATAGTGACTACACCCTTGCAATAGAGGTGTATCCAAACAATAGTACCGCCAGTGTAGTGGTTGATATTTGGGGCGGCGACCATGGCTATCTAACCAATCATCTCACCACCACAGGCCACAGCTGGGCGGAAGGTTCGGACGATATGTGCGTCAGCGACCAGGCAACCATTGCCAATGTGATTTCTGTCGGGGCGTATGTGTCGAAAAATACTTGGACCAACTATCAAAATATAAATTGGCTGACGTCTGTCGGCACGGTAGGCGATATAGCTAGTTTTTCGAGCTATGCCACCGCTGAGGCAAGCCCCACAGGGCTGCAGTACCCTTGGATTACAGCCCCCGGTTCGATGTTGGCTGCAGGAGTGAATCACTACCATACTACAAGTGTGAATAGCAATAGTTATTATGGCACCAGTAGAGCCGCTAGTTTAGTGGTAAACAATGCCAATTACCCTTACGGCATGAAGCAAGGTACTTCCATGGCTACGCCTGTGGTGGCCGGTATTGTGGCTCTGTGGCTACAACAGGCTAAGGAACATAATATCGGTTTGACTGTGAGTGATGTGAAGAATATCATGCGTAGCACCGCCATCCATGATGCCTATACCACTACTGGTGCCAACGCTTCCCATTTTGGCAACGGCAAGATTAACGCCTTGGGTTTTGTAGTTCCCAGATGGCAGGGCAGTGGAACTGCAACAGACCCCTATCTCATTACCACCACAGAGGAGATGGACCGCTTGGCATCGAATGTGAATATTGGCATAGATTATAGTGGCAAATATTTCCGCCTAGCCAACGATATAGCCTACGACAGCACTACGCCAAACAACTATACTCCCGTGGGTTGCAACTATGCCGGCGGCATGCATCCCCATGCCTTCAATGGTATCTTCGACGGCTACGGCAATACCATCAGTGGCATTGTCACAGGCAGTATCGCCACGGACGACGGCTTGAGCCACCAGGGGGTGTTCGGACTACTGGGCACAGACGGTATTGTGACCAACCTTACTGTCGCCAGCAGCACGTTTGCAGGTCAAAGCAATGTGGGTGCCATAGTGGGGAGCAGCCAAGGCTCAGTGAGTGGTTGCTTTGCCAAGGAGGTGCTTGTACAGACGGGCAACGGCGGCAGTGGCGTTGGAGCCATGATAGGGTCGAACACAGGCACTCTCAGCGGCAACTATTATTACCATTGTTCGCTATATAACACTAGCGGCACTATCACCTCTGGCATAGGCTACGGTGGCGATGATAATATGCAGGGGCCGTGCGATATGGTTGCCTCAGATGGTGCCGTAGAAGCGTACAAACTGACGCTCGCCAATGGCGTCACCCTCACAAGTGGCGTGGGACATAGCCAAGGCAGCGAGCACTACTGTCGTGCCAATGCCGCCGTAGTGCTGGGCTATCAGCCCACCGAAGGCTACGAAGTCTCGCTCATTGCCACCAAGGACGGCACCGACCCGATAGAGACCGTTGCCGTAGGCGTGAGTGGCGGGGCCTATTCGCTCACCATGCCAGCAGCTGATGTCACCGTGGCTCCCGGTGTGGTGATGAATATAACTGCCGACAGCTGGTATGCCCTTGCCTCACCCATGCACGACGAAGAACAGACCTATCAATCCATCCCCCAAGTCGTCGGCATGACCAGCGGTAGCTATGACCTGTTTTGCTTTGATGAATCTTCCGGCACTTGGATTAACCAAAAGTCGAGTGGCACAGGCTTCGATGCCCTACAGCGCAGTCGCGGCTACATCTACCGTCGAGCCTCCGCATCCCTGCTCAGCTTCATCGGTCTTGCCAATGCTGGCTCCTACAGTGTCGACCTTACTGCCAGCTGTGCTGATGAAGAGTTGCAAGGTTTCAACCTCATCGGCAATCCCTATCCCCACAGCATCACTCTCAATAGGCCATACTATACCTTGCAGCCTAACGGCACATGGCTGGCTCACAGTAGCGGTACCCTCTCCGTGGGGCAAGCTGCCATGGTTCATACTAGTAGTGCTGGCACACTCTCCTTCGCCGATGCGTTGCCCACCCCTGCCGCCAAAAGCGATGACATTAAGGCTATGGCCTTTACCCTCGCAGGCGGCAACTACGAAGACATGGCGTTTGCCCTCTTCGCTGACGGCGACCAGCTACCTAAGTTGGCGCATCTTAATGCTGCGGCTCCTAGGCTCAGCATTGGCGACTATGCCGTCAGAACTTTGGACGTAGGCACCCAGTCGTTCCCACTTAGCGCGTATGGCATTGGCGAATACACCCTGTCGGTCACTTCGAAAGGCTCTATGAAGTATCTACATCTCATCGACAACCTCACGGGTAATGACATCGACCTACTGCGTGATAACACTTACGCCTTCCATCTGACAGGCAACGATGTAGACCGATTCACTATCAGACTGATGCCAGATGGCTCTGACGCCCCCTTCGCCTACGTGAGTGCAGGCAGTGTCGTAGTTCAGGGCAGTGGCACTCTCCAAGTTTTCGATGTCATGGGCAGGCTCCTCTTCACCCAAGAATTGGGTGATGGGCACTGCTCCACGTCCTTCGACACTCAGCTACTCCCCGGAGCAGGTGTATACATCCTACGCCTTGATGGAAAGACCCAGAAAATAGTATTATAAATAGAGTAAAGAGTTTCGTGTTTAAAGTTTAATGCTGCTGCATGACATATATATCAATGTATCAACCTTCAACAAATTAGAAATGAAAACAACCAAGATTATCACCATAGCCTTATTGCTGACCACGCTGGCTGTAGGCTGCGAGCGAGAGGGGGGCTACGTCCGCATCTTTGCCGAGTCGATGGGTGGCAGCAAAGTTTTCCTCAATCTTACCGACATCAATGCTGCCACATGGATTAATGGCGAGACGGTCAACCTCAACGGTGTTTCCCGCACCATTGCCTCGGGTGCTAGCGGTTTCTACCTCGATGGTGTCGCACCGCTCACCGAGACCATGTATGCCGTCTACCCCGCCACTACTTCCACGGGTGGTAACAACATTGTGGTCACTAATGCCAACTCCTCGGGTGCCACGATTACTCTCAACAGTCTTGCCGTTAACTTCCATGACGGAGGACACGATATCATCTTTCCCATGGCTGCCTCCGCCACTGGTGGTAGCAACCAGTTGATGTTTCGGCATCTCACCGGTGGGTTGAAGCTTACTTTGCAAGCACAGACTACTGTCAATGTGGCAACAGTCAAGGTGATAACATACGGCACTGCCCCCATTGGATCCGTTACCATTGACGGAGTCAGCCACATTGTCCGCTGGGCTGTGGAAGGCCCCACGCTCCCCGCAGGCGAAGTGGGAGGTATTGATGGCGACCGCGATGTCAAGTATGCCAGCGAGATGCTGCTGAATATGCAGACTGATGGCAACCAAGGCGTATCGGTCACCACTGATAGCATCACCTTCTGTGTGCCTGTCACTATCAGTGATGTCCGTCGCATCACTGTCATCGGCTATGCCTCCGACGGCACAGAACTATTCTCCAAGACCAAGTCCATTGCCCCCGCCACCCCCATCCTCCGCAACACCCTTTACACCGTCCCCACATTGAATATATGAGAGCAAAAAAGTAAGATTAAGGATGTCCACTTGACATACGTCACTGCCCCACTGGGATTATGTTCAATTCTCTATTTAATAAGTTATGAATACAAAAAAACAATATATCAGCCCCATACTGCATGTGGTGGCTTTCAAAGTTGAGCAAGGCTTCAACTCCTATGTGAAACTCTCTCATAGCATAATCGACAATGACCTCTACAACGCCCAGAATCAAGAAAAATGGTACGAGGGCGGCAGCCTCTTTGGCGACAACGATTGGTAGGAGAGGAATTTAAAGTAGTGGCCAGTGATTTTGAGTGACCAGTGAACTGTGACCAGTGATTTTGAGTGACCAGTGAACTGTGACCAGTGACACGATAGCGCTCTTATCACAGGTCACAGGTCACTAAAAGAACACAGGTCACTCTATTTCACCTTCACCGGTTGCCGTCAGGAAGATTATTTGTTGTGATTGAGAAAAAAGTAGTATATTTGCATTGTTAAAGTAATTTGAAAAAGTGATATTATGAACAAGATTTTCAGTTTGTTGATGGCTGCTATGCTTGTGTTGGCGGCTGCGTGTAACCGCGGTTACACTATTATGGGTGAAATACCCGTCGAGGGGTGTGAGGGTGCGACGGTCTATTTGATTGATATTGCCAACAACACACCGATGGATTCTACCTTCATAGCTGATGGCAAGTTCCAGTTTGCCGGCAGGGTGGAAGAGTGCCAGATGGCGAAAATCATTGCAATGGCAGGTGCTGAGCGGTATATGAGCGATGTGGTGCTTGAGAGGGGTACAATCCATATCAATATGGTCAACGACTCGCTCTACGGCACTCCGATGAATGACTTGTATTTTAGTTCGTTTACCAACGACTCGGAGGTGAAGCGTCTGAATGAGGAGATGCAGATGTGCATGGCGCGTTATTATACTGCTGCCAACCCAGAGGAGCAGCAAGCCGCTGTGCTTGACTATGGGAAGTTGGAACAAGAGTTGGTTGAACACTTGGCAGCCGTGTCGCGCACGGTGTATGAGAAGAACCCTGATAATATCATTGGCGCCTATGCCTTGAACCGTTTGGTGGAGATGGAGAAGGTGAATTATTCAACCCTCGACAGCATTTTGAACCACTCGACCCATGCTGTCGCTGACTATACTCCTCTACAGAATGCTCGCAAGGTGCTTTTCAATGTGGAGAATACAAGTGAGGGTAAGAGGTATGTGGATGTCGACGGTATCGACTTCGCCACAGGCAATGCTTCTAAATTGTCGGCCATGATGAACGAAGGGGAGGTGACGATTATCGACTTCTGGGCGTCGTGGTGCGGACCCTGCCGCAGGGAGATTTCGGACAACTTGGTGCGCCTTTATGCCAAGTATCATGATAAGGGACTTAACATAATAGGTATTGATGTGTGGGACAAGCTGCCCGACCATGAAAGGGCGGTGGCTGACCTCGGTATCACTTATCCCCAACTGATTGATACAACCCGTACGGCAACCGACAATTACGGTGTGGACGGAATCCCCACTATCCTGCTGGTGGACCGAGAGGGTACGATTGTGAAGCGCGGTATACGTGGCGACGAGATTGAGGCAGCGATAATTGAAATTTTGTGACCAGTGAACTGTGAACAGTGACACGA
>CAMYZD010000036.1 GCA_947303735.1 uncultured Bacteroidales bacterium
CTCGTGTCACAGGTCACTGGTCACTCAAAAACACCAATTTCTAATCACCAAATCTCGTGTCACAGGTCACTGGTCACTCAAAAACACCAATTTCTAATCACCAAATCTCGTGTCACTGATCACAGGTCACTCAAAAACACTATTCACCAATCTTCAAAAAAACATGGTTATTCAACAGGCTGGATTACAGGGTAGAAGAAAAAATATAACAGGGGAGGGTTATATTTTTTTGTTTTGATTTGAGAAAAAAGTGTATTTTTGTAAATTCATTCATCTATATTTCTTACGCATGAAGAACACGTATAAGTTTTTTAAAGAGAGCGAAAAAGCTATTACGCAATACTACTTGCGGCTTGTGGAGGAAACAAAGTCGCATCGACTGGTGGGCAGCACCAACGAGTGGGTGCTGGATAACTATTATATGATAAGCGAGCAAGAGAAGGTGCTGCGGGTGGACTTGCGCAGCAAGTCGTTCCGCCAAATTGACGGGAAGCGCATCCAGCAGATGGAGGAGCTGATACATAGTTTTCTGCGCAAATGTCACTATCAGATAGATAAGGCGCTGCTGTTCCGCTACTTGTCGCAGGTGCAGGTGAAGCAGAAGGACTACCTGACCTACCCAGAGGTGTGCGCCCTGCTGCCACTGATTAAGACGGTACTGATTGGCGAGCTGGCCGAGTTGTGCCGACAGCTGGAGCAGGCGGGGGCATTCCACTACTCGCCCACCGACAAGTCGTCGGCGGATATGGAGAAACTGAACGAGGCGGCCAAGCAGAACCTGCTGATGATGAACTTGTTCAACTCGTTGAAGAAGATGACCAAGCTGCCGATGGCGGAGATATTGGACTATGTGAGCTATTCGGAGCGGATGCTGAAGGGGGAGGCGGCGGAGATGTACGACCAGATGTACGACAAGACGAAGGACGACTACCGAAGCCAGATAGTGCGCTTGTCGAAGAAGCGCGGGGTGCGGGAGTTCGACTTGGTGAAGGAGATGGTGGAGAAGGCGGATGCGCGTGGCGAGCATGTGGGCTGGCAGCTTTTCCCACCCAAGAGGTGGAACCGCCGCGCCCATGCCTATATATGGATTGTGGCGTGCGCCACACTGGCATTGGCCGCCCTCTTCGCCCGCTGGGCGATGGGAGGCTGGGATAACTGGCTGACGCTTGTATTCGGCCTGCTGATGGTGGTGCCGATGAGCCAGATAGTGATAGATCTTTTCAACCAGTGCCTCTACTGGCTGCACAAGCCAGTGAGCACCTTCAAACTGAAATTTAAGGACGGTCTGATTCCTGAGGAGTATGCCACGATGGTGATTATGCCGACGATACTCAAGAATAAGCAGCGAACGGTGGAGTTGTTGGAGCAGTTGGAGATATACTACCTCTCGAACATCAACCGCGCCTCGGAGGGGCAGCGGCTGGAGAGTCGCCAGCAGAACCTCTACTACACCCTGATAGGGGATGCGGCTGCAGGCCCCAACGAGGAGATGCCTTGGGACGACGAGGTGGCGGAGGCTGGCTTGGCGAAGGTGAAGGAGTTGAACGAGAAATACGGGGCGCCGATATTCAACTTTGTGTACCGTCGGCGCGCCTGGAGCGAGGGCGAGGCCTGCTGGCTGGGCTGGGAGCGCAAACGCGGCGCCATATTGCACTTTAACGACCTGCTGCTGGGCAAACACTCGGACGAGGAGAAGAGGCGTTTCTTCCGCTGCGAGACTATCAGCGAGTGGCTGCAGCTGCCGGTGACGCCTATCACCTTCGTCATCACGCTCGATACCGACACCGAGTTGGTGCTCTACTCGGCACAAAAACTCATCGGCGCAATGGCACACCCGCTGAACCGTGCCAAGCTGTCGGCCGACGGCAGGCGGGTAGATGCGGGCTACGGCATCATGCAGCCGAGGGTGAATGTGGATGTGGAAGTGACCAATAAGAGCCGCTACGCCCAGCTGTTTGCCGGACTGGGCGGACTGGACGTGTATACGACCGCATCGTTCGAGCTGTATCAGGACATCTTCAACGAGGGGAGTTTCTGCGGCAAGGGTATCTACGACTTGAAGATATTCCAGCAGGTGCTGCGCGGCACTTTCCCACAGAACCTGATTTTGAGCCACGACTTGATAGAGGGCTGCCATATACGCTGCGGCCTGATCAACGACGTGGAGCTGTTCGACGACAACCCGTCGAACTATATCGACGACGCGAAACGCCACCACCGCTGGACGCGCGGCGACTGGCAGATAATAGGGTGGCTGCGCAAACGGGTGCGCAACGAGCACGGCGACTGGGTGAAGAACCAGGTGAACACGATAGGGCGCTGGAAGATATTCGACAACTTGCGCCGCAGTGTGCTGAGCCTGGCATGCGTGGTGGCATTGTTGTTCGGCTATGCCGCTTCGGTCCATCATAGCGCCGTGATCAGCCCCGCATGGTATGTGCTGGCGATGCTACTGGTGGTGGCATTCCCTATCCTCTTCTTCCTGATGGGGCAGATAACACGGCTGCCAAGGTTCAACAAGCGCTACCGCTACTATATGACCCTGATGCGGGGCATAGGGGTGGTGATACGCCGTGCGTTTGTGCAGTTTGCCTTGCTGCCCAAGGAGGCATGGATGTATACCGACGCACTGGTTCGCGCCTGCTATCGCATGTGGTTCTCGCACCGCAACCTGCTGAACTGGGTGACCAGCGACGAGGCGGCGAAGAGCACCAAGGGGACGCTTGACGACTACCTGAAGAAGTTCTGGTTCAACTATGTCTGCGCTGCCGTCGTGGTGCTGCTCTCCACTATAGTGCTGGGCAACTGCAGCGAGATGGGTGCCGCCGAGGTGTGGATGATTATTGCCACCGCCTTTGTGTGCGTGAGCTGGGTGGGAGCGCCCTTCCTGATGTACTATCTGGGAATGAAGTTTTCGCAGGATAAGAAGAGGCTCAACGCAGAGGAGACCGAAGAGGTGAAGAAGTGGGCCACGGACACCTGGCACTATTTCGACAGCCTACTGACCGAGGAGAACAACTACCTGATACCCGACAACTACCAGCTGAACCGCGAGAAGAAGGCCGACTACAAGACCTCGCCGACCAATATCGGCTATTCGATAGTGGCGATCATCTCCGCCGCCGAGCTGGGACTTATAACTCGCAACAGCGCCCTCGAGCGACTGAGGCATATCGTCGACACCGTCACCCGGCTGGAGAAGTGGAACGGCCACCTTTTCAACTGGTACCACATCGGCACCCTGAAGGCGCTGCCCAACTACTTTATCTCGACCTGCGACAGCGGCAACTTGGTGGCCTGCCTCTATGTGCTGAAGGGCTATCTCGCACAGAACCATCCCGACGAGGGACAGGGACTGATGGCACAGGTGGAGAGGCTGATAGACCTCACCGACTTCACCAAGCTCTACAACCCCGAACTAGACGTGTTCAGCATCGGGTACGACTACGGCTCGCACACGCTGCTGCCCTACCACTACAACAACTTCGCCTCCGAAGCCCGACTGACCAGCTTCCTGACCATAGCCCAAGGCGATGCCCCCTACAAGCATTGGTTCTGCCTGGACAAGACCTTGGTGCAATACCGCGGATTCAAGGGGGTGGCCTCTTGGTACGGCACCCTGTTTGAATATTTCATGCCGCTCATCTTCCTGCCTACATACAAGCATACGCTGATGGACGAAACCTACAGTTTCGCCATCCGGGCTCAGAGGGCCTTTATCAAGAATTCCAACCTCTTGACCAAGGACACCAAGCAACCGCTGCCATGGGGCATCAGCGAGACCGCATACAACGAGCTGGACGATGCCCAGAACTATAAGTACCACGCCTTCGGGGTGCCCTATCTGAAATTCCAAAACACCACGCCCGACCGCATCGTTATCTCGCCCTACAGCTCGTTGATGACCATCGGGGTGGACGACCGAGCGGTTTATGACAACATGCAGCGTTTCCACAGCCTCGACATGTACGACAATATGGGATTCTTCGAATCGTACGACGAGGAGGACCGCGTGCCGGTCTACGCCCACTATGCCCACCATCAGGGAATGATACTGGCGAGCCTGACCAACTACCTGACCGACCACTGCCTGCAGCGCTACTTTATGAACGAACCCATTATGAAGTCGATGGAGTCCCTGCTGAAAGAGAAGGCACAGGTGAAGCCCTATATCGACCTGCAGGTAACCAAATATAAGCGCTACCAATATGCCAAGGTGCAAACAGAGAGCGATGCCCGCGAGTACGACGGCATAGCCACCGTGCCCGAGATAGGCGTGCTGAGCAACGGGAACTACACCGTATTGCTCAACGACCGTGGTTCGGGATTCTCACGCTATCGCAACATCATGGTGAACCGCTACCGCAAAATCAGCGCCGACCATTATGGGCAGTACCTCTACATCCGCAACCTGAAGAGCGACAAGCTGTGGTGTAACACCTACGCCCCGCTGGACGTGCTGCCTGAGAGCTACCGCGTGAGTTTCGCCTCGGACAAGGTGAAGTTTATGCGGGTGGACGAAGGTATCGAAACCCTCAGCGAGATCACCGTTATCAAGGACCGCTACGCCGAGATACGCCGTATCACCTTCACCAATAGCACCAACGAGGACACCGACCTAGAGCTGACCAGCTACGCCGAAGTGATACTCGCCCCCCACAACCAGGACGAGAACCACCGCGTGTTTAACAGCATGAACATATTCTCGGAGTACGATGCCGAACACCAAGTGCTGATATTGAGCAAGCCTGTGATAGAGGCACGCGAGAGCCGCTACTTTGTGATGCACACCCTCTTTGTCCTCAACGAGGAGGAGAGGACCAGCCCAGATACGCTGGAGTATGAGACCTCGCGCCTGAAGTTCCTAGGCCGAGGTGGCAGCCTGCAGCATCCCGCCATCCTCGAAGGGCACCGTACGCTCACCGGCACGGTAGGCACCACGCTCGACCCCATCATGTCGATGCGCAGACGCATCCACGTGCCTGCCGGCAAGCAGACCACCGTGGTCATGCTGACAGGCTTTGGCAAGGCGCGCGAGCAGATGGTCGAACTCGCCACTCTCTATCACGACAAGGTGGATATCGACCACGCCTTTGAGACCTCGTCGGTATTCCATAACATGCGCACCTCTATGTCGCTCCTCAAGGGGTCGCAGATGAGGCTCTACAACAGCATTGCCAAATACCTGTTGCAGACCGCCACCCTAGGCAACCGCCGCCAAGCCTGCCTGGCTCAGAACACCCTTTCGCAGTCGGGATTGTGGCGATTCGGCATCTCGGGCGACATAGCCATCCTGCTGATGGAAATCGACAATATCAAGCAGTCGGGCTACGCCAAAGAGATACTACGCGCATACGAATATTATAAGGTACATGGTCTACTGCTCGACGTAGTGTTTATCAACGACGAGCAAGGCGAACAGCATGAAGGGCTTACCCACTTTATCCGCAACATGGCCAACACCGAACACCTGTGGGCCACCCATCAAGAGGCAGGCCACGTGTATGTGCTCGACGGCAAGGACATCACACCTGCCGAACGCACGCTGTTGCGCACTGTTGCCCGCCTCACCTTCTTCACCAACGGCGGTGCCACCACCATCCAGCAACAGCTGGAGCAGCTGGAGCGCGACAACCAGCACTATCAGGACATGGTGGAATATCCCGTATTGAAGCCCACCTCGAAACTGAGGGTGTGGAGTTCGCTCGACTTCTACAATCAGTACGGCGGCTTCGACCGCGAGGGTCGCGACTATGTGGTTACCAACACCAATACGCCCATGCCGTGGATCAACGTCATTGCCAACCCACGCTTCGGCTGCATCGTGAGCAGCACGATGGCAGGCTTCACCTACGCTTACAACGCACAGCAGTTTAAGCTCACCGGTTGGAGCAACGACATGGTGCGCGACAATGCCTCCGAGATGCTACTTATCAACGGTCGGCAGTTCCTACCCGCCACCGCGCGTCACGGACAAGGTTTCTCGGCCTTCGATGCCGACTACGACAACTGTCGCGTCATGGTGCGCCTCTTTGTGAGCGGCCAGCACTTGGAGAAATACTATCAAATAAAGGTGGTCAACAAGACCGACCAGCCGCTGCCCATAGAGCTGGCCATGGTCTACAAGCTGGTGCTGGGCACCAACGAAGAGCAGACGGCACGCTATCTGCACAGCCAGTGGGTACCCGAGCAGAACAGCCTGTGGGTGCGCAATGTCTACCACGACACCTACCGCCATATGCGCCTGCAGCTCACCGCCACCGAACCGCTGACCGACCTAGCCCTCGACTTCCCCAACCGCAAGCGTCTCGGCACCTCGCTCACCATCGCCCCCAATGGCGAAAAAGAGATTGCCTTTATCCTTGCCACCTTCGACGACCTCGATGCCACTCCGCGCTCCTTGACCATTGCCGATATCAACCAAGAGTTTGACCAGGTTTGCCAACAGTGGGACGAGCGGCTGAGCGTCATCCAAGTCGACACACCCGACCGCTCATTCAACTATATGCTCAACCGCTGGTACCTCTACCAGGTCTACTCCGCCCGTCTCTTCGCCCGCGCGGGATTCTACCAAGTGGGCGGCGCCACTGGTTTCCGCGACCAACTGCAGGATGTGATGTCGTGCCTCTACAGCGACCCCGCCTTTGCCCGTCGCCAAATACTCCTCCATGCAGCCCATCAGTTTGCCGAAGGCGACGTGCTGCACTGGTGGCATGACACCATGCGTATGGGCACCCGCACTACTTTCAGCGACGACTACCTATGGCTCGTCTACGTCACCTACCAGTATGTACGCATCACGGGCGACAGAAGCATTCTCAGCGAGGAGGTGTCGTTCTGCCAAGCCGACCAGCTCAACCCCGAAGAGGCTGAGCGCGGCCTGCGCTACGCCACCCCCGACACGATCGTGGCAGCCACCCCCGAAGAACGCGACAGCCACTTTGAATATGCTACCCTTTACGAACACCTCTGCCGTGCTATCAACCGCTCGATGCACCGTATCGGCATCCATGGACTGCCCTTGATGGGTTGCGGCGACTGGAACGACGGCATGTCGCTTGTAGGTGTGGAAGGCAAGGGCGAGAGTGTGTGGGTGGCTTTCTTCTTGGCCGACTTGCTGCCCAAGATGGAGCAGCTGACCCAGATGATGCCTGGTGCCGACCTCTCCTACTGCAGCGAACTCTCCGAGTTCCGTAGCCGACTGGTCACAGCCCTGCAGGACAACGCATGGGACGGTGCTTGGTTCCTCCGTGCCTATTTCGACAACGGAGACCCCATGGGCTCGCGCAACAACACCGAATGCCAGATTGACCTTATCTCGCAAGCTTGGAGCATACTCACCGATGTGGCCACCGAGAAGCAGAAGGAGTCGATTTTCCGCGAGACGGATTATCGCCTGGTGAACAGAGAGCATGAAATCATCCAGCTGCTCACGCCTCCCTTCCAACACTCGCAAAACAATCCGGGCTACATCATGCACTACCCAGTGGGCATCCGCGAGAATGGTGGCCAATATACCCACGGAGCCATGTGGTACATTATGGCACAATTGAAGGAAGGACGCACCGACATGGCCTACTTCCTCTATTCGCTCATCAACCCCATACACCGCACCGCCACCTTGGCCGATGTGCTGAAATACAAGGTTGAGCCCTACTGCATTGCTGCCGACATCTACAGCAATCCCCAGCATCCGGGACGCGGTGGTTGGACTTGGTACACGGGTTCTGCCTCTTGGGCATACAAGACCGGTATCGAGAACATTCTGGGCTTGCAGAAGGAAGGCAACACGCTTGTCGTCAACCCCTCCATACCCTCAGAGTGGGACCACTTCTCCATCACCTACCGCTACGGGAACACCCCATACCATATCACCTATCAGCGTGACCGAAACGCACAATCGCCCATCACTCCCACCCGTATCACCCTTGTCGACGACAACCAACCTCACGAAATCACCCTATAGCCCCTATGCGCCTTACCCTACACGCTGCCCCCCTACTCACCCTACTGCTATGCCTCATACTACCCCCGCTGGCGCAGGCTCAAGACCCCACTCACACCCTCATCCCTCCCGATACCGAATATCCATTTAAGCGCGACATCGAAAAGGGTAAATACGACAAGGCCTACGAGAAGATACAACGCCGCATCAGTCGCGACAGCAACAACCTAGAGTGCCATTATGCCGCCTATTGGCTGTTCTGCACCGAAGGGTGTCCGTATCGCAATCTCGACTCTGCCTACCACCATCTGCTGCGCGTGCGCCATCTCTATGCCAAAGCCAACGAGAAAGAGTTGGAGCGGTGGGCACGCGACAGCTACAGCGGTGCCCGTATCGACTACGACCTTCTGCTCCTAGGACAGTTGGCGCTTACCGATGCTCATCGCCTCCGTACCCCCGATGCCTACCAACGTTTTCTCAACCACTACACTTTGGTACCACGAGTCCTGCGCGATAGCGCAACCAACAGCCGCGACAGCCTAGAGTTCGACATTGCCCGTCGCGCAGGTTCTATACAAACTCTTCAGGACTTCATTGACCGACGGCCCGAGGCGCTAGTCCTCAACGATGCCGTCAGGATGCGCGACAGCCTCGCATTCGACGAAGCCGACGCACAGCACACCTACGCCGCCTACCAGCATTTTCGGGTCACATACCCCAACTCGCATCTTTTCCAGCGTGCCACCGACAGTGTATATTTTATCGACTACCGCGATGTGCTGCTTCACAACAGCGAACAATATTACCGCGGATATGCCGAACGCTATCCCGCCAGTCCCTTTTCTCCTAGCTGCTTGTGGATGGCCGACAGCATAGAATATCAAAAACAGGTAGACACCACCCTATGGCAAAGCATCCTCTACTATCTCGACACCCGCCACCACTCCTTCTGGGCCGATAGTGCCACGCTGTGTCTTGCACGCTACGCCTTGCAACACCAGCACCTGCCTGCTGCCGAACAGGCCATCCAACGCACACGAGCCGATTTCCCACTACACAACCAGCTCGTCGACCTAATCCACCACCTCTATATCCATGCCTCCATCGGCAACTATGAGCGTTTTTACCAAAGCCCCTACGGCAAGCTCGTCTCTGCCGACCAACGCCAAGCCGACTCGCTGGCCTACAAAATCTATAGTCGATACGACTACAACATCATCGACAGCTGCATAAGGCTCATGGCTCCATGCCACGAGGCCTATCTGATGCTCCTACAGCTCTTAAAAGACGACATAGACCATCATCGTTGGAGCCACGCCTTAGCTACTGCCAACAACTATGCCGACTACTTTGCTGACGATTACGACTACCACCAACTTCTCTCTACCCTTCAGGCAAAATCCGACCCCGCCATCATGAGTTCCTCCCTTGGCCCTTCCATCAACAGTGCCAAAGGCGACGAATACGCTCCCGTCATCAGTTCCGACGGCCGCACACTCTACTTCGCCGCCCGAAACCGGTCAGACAATATCGGAGGGGGTGATATCTTCATTGCCCGCCGCAATGGCCCCAAATGGTCGGCAGCTTCCATCGCCCTTGATCTCTCACACACCTACGGCAACGAAGCACCCCTCTCCATCTCTACCGACGGCAACAGCCTGCTCCTCTACCAAAGCGGCATACTCACACGTGCCGACCGCACCGCCGATGGTTGGCAGACACAACGGCTACCCGAATTGTTCAACCAAAGCGTTTGGCAGTCCGACATCATGCTCGCCGCTAACGGTCGGGCCATTCTCTTCGCCGCCAGAAATCAGACCGCCCACGAGGTAGACAGCTCGCTGAACCTCTACGTATCCCTTCTCGACAGCTCTGGCAACTGGAGCCTCCCCATCGAGCTGGGTCACACGGTCAATTCCCCATTCAACGAAAGGTCTCCTTTCCTCCATCCCGACATGCGCACCCTCTATTTTAGCTCCGAAGGGCATGGCTCGCTGGGGCAGATGGATGTGTATGTGACCACCCGTCTCGACGACACCTGGACCCATTGGAGCACTCCCGTCAACATCGGCAAGGGGTTCAACACCTCTGGCGACGACTGGGGCTATAAGGTAACCACCGACGGCAGTAAGGCCTATTTCTCGCGCCACGAGAACAACTCCATCAATCTCTACGCCATCCCGATACCCACCTTTGCAAGCCCCAAACCTGTAGTCATCGTTTCCGGCTCTGTCAAAGACAGCCGCGGTAATCCCGTCAGCACCTCCATTCACTGGGAGTCGCTCAGCACCGGACTGCCCCTGGGCGAGTGCCACACCTACCCTATCGACGGCACCTTCTCCATCGCCCTGCCCGTAGGTGATAGCTATGGCCTATTTGTCAGCGACAACCGCTATTTCCCCACCTCCCACACTGTCGACCTCTCCCTATCTGAAGCCGAAGCCAAAAACGTCATTCACCTCGTAACCGACACCTACCAGCAGATCCTCTCCGACAGCCTACCCGTCACACTCCACAGTGTCACCTTTGCTTCCTCCAATCCGCAATACGCCCCCTCGTCCCTACAGGAATTACAACGTATTGCCCGAGTCATTAAGCAACATATGTTCAAAGTCACTATCGAGAGCCATATGGATGGCAACCAAGGCGATGCCGCCAATCTATCTCTCACCCAGCAGCGCGCCGATGCCATAAGGGACTATCTGATAGACCATGGTTGCCGCCCCTCCGACCTCACCGCCATCGGCCATGGCAGCGACAAGGCGCTCCCCTTCCGCAAAAACGACCGCACACGGCCTAACCAACGCCGTGTAACACTCCGCCTCACCCGTGAGTGAGAGTTATACTAAACGAGTGCTTATTGTGGCCTATGATGGGTAACCGCGGGAGCCAAATATCCCCCGTTACTTCGTCTGCGAATAGCCCAATTCCTTCAACAGGGCGACTATGCGTTCACGGAAATCTCCCTGTATTATCACCTGGCCGTCTTTGGCGCTTCCTCCCACCCCACAGCGTTTCTTCAGTGTCTTGCCCAAGTCGTCCAGATCCTCATCCGAACCTACAAACCCATCCACCACCGTCACCGTCTTCCCCCCTCGTCCACTGCGCTCCATGCGCACCCTCAACTTCTGCTGTGAGGCTGGCAGCGTATCGAAAGCCTCCGGCTCGTCATAATCATATTGGAAATCGGGATTGGTAGAATACACTACTCCTACTTTATTCTTACTCTTCGACATGTGGAATATATTTTGAGTGATCAGTGAACTGTGAACTGTGAAACGATATTTGGTGATTAGTGATTGGTGTTTTTGAGTGACCTGTGACCTGTGACACGAGCGCTTTTTTGTGACACATGATACGACCCCATTCGTGTCACTGTTCACTGATCACTAATTTAAGTGATTAGTGATTAGATAAATGAATGTTGCAGCCATCCCCGTCCCCTCTTGAGAGGGGTGGCCGTAAGGCCGGGGTATGTTCTTAGAGGGGTGCCATGTAGTGGCGGGGTATGTTCTTTCACTTTTCACCTTTCACCTTTTCACCTTTCACCTTCCTAGGATGCAATTGGTCGTGAGTCATCTCCAGCTGGTCCTTGACAAACTGGAAACGGTCCGATGGGCTGGCGGTGAGGAGCGTGCGTTTCATGTCGCGCTTCATTATCTTGAGGCTCTGCTGGTGGTTGACGAAATGCAGCTCGGTGCCAACATTTTCGCCCTCGCCGTCGATATTCACCCAACGATCCACATTGCCCATTACATGCACCTCGTGCGCCTTGAACATCTCCACATGCTGGCTCAACTCGAAATGGTTGGCATAGACCAGCGGCCCTGTGATGGGCACATGCCCGATAGGTATCTTGTCGACTATGCTGATATCGATAAGGCCATCGTCGAGTTTGGCAAGGGGGGCAACGGCGGCGTTATAGCCAAACTGGTTGCTGTTGGCAAAGGTGGTGAACCATGCCTTGCGGTGAATCTCCTGTCCGTCGATAATCAGGGTATAGTCTTTCGACTCATAGGTGGGGTATTCGCGCAGTATCAGGTTCAGGTAGGCCGAGAAACCGCGCAACTTGGCCGACTTCATCAGTCGGGCTATATAGGCATCAAATCCCACACCGGCAATGCTGGCGATATAATACTTTTCGTTGAGGACAATCGTGTCGATGAAACCCTCGTTCATCTGGTTGAGCACACGTATTGCCAAAGCCGGAGTGAGGGGTATCTTCATACAGCGAGCCAACCCGTTGCCGCTGCCACAGGGTATGATACCCAACGCGGCATCGCTGCCATGGATGCCGGCTATCACATCGTTGACGCTGCCGTCGCCACCCACTGCGGTGACGATGTCAAAACCCTGCTCCACACCTTCACGTGCCAATTCTGTGCCGTGATGTATATGCTCGGTGTATCGCACCTCATAGTCGTACAAATCTTGGTTCAGGTTGTCTTTTAGCAACCTCTCAATCTTCTTCTGACGACCCACACCCGAAATGGGATTCACAATGACAAGCATTCTCTTTTTCATAGCTCAATTGAATGTTGAAAATTGAAAATTAAAAGTTGAAAGTTAGCTGCCTCTGATAAAATTAAAAATTAGAAATTTCGCTCTTATGCTATATCTGACTGATTTTTTACAGCCTCGAAGAGGCTGAATCTCAATAACGTTGCAAAGTCGAGCGCAGAGCCGAACTCGTTCGAGCTATGCCGAGATGCAGTTAAGAATGTCCAGTGGACACTCGTGTCTCGAAGAAACCCCATACAAGAAACCTGGGGTCGCGACCAAAGGGAGCAACCTCCTTTTTCGGATAGGTTTCGCAGTGTGGGGTCTGGGATAACCCTACAATTCAGCGTCCTGAAAGGACGCGACATAGAGACTATTTGGTAAAATTCAGTCATATGTTATATTAGAGCGATTAAAAATTAAAATTGGCTGCCGCCTTCATCTGTCTAATCACTATTCACTAATCACCAATCACCAATCACTAATTACTTTCAACTGGTTGTTTATCATCCTTTGGTTATACTGCTGCACTACGGCCTTGAGCAACTCCATGTTGCCGAAGCCTATCACCTGCTCTTTCTCTTCGCCCAGCACGGCCACTCCGTCCTGTGTCTCCAGTTGGTAATAGCCGTTGCCATAGGCTATCTGCCACCCCTTGTCCGGATTGCGGAACGCGCTGGTGCCAAAGCAAACGGCAGGAGTCTGTAGGCCGAGATAGTCGATTACAGTAGGCATTATGTCGGTCTGCTGCATAATGCGGGGCGACACCTTGTGGCAACTCCATGCTGCACCGAAAGTCGGAACATATACCTCTTCATATATCGGACGGTACACCAGCATCGGTATGCGGTACCAACCATCGTAGTCGTTATACTCGCGGTGCAACCCCTGTCCGCTGTGGTCGGCGGTGATGATAAAGGTGGTGTGTTCGTACCAGTCGGTCTTGCGGGCAGCGTCGAAGAATTTCCTCAACGCATTGTCGGTATACGACACCACCCTGCACAGCGGGTGCGGCCCCTTCTCAAAGTCGTTCTTATGCTCAGGCTGCATGGTGTAGGGGTGGTGCGACGACAGGGTGAACACTCCCGCCATAAACGGCTCCTTGAAGGTGCCCAACTTCCGCGAGAAGTATTGCAGGTAATGCTCGTCGTATATGCCCCAGCAGCCGTCGTAGTCGCTCTCCTTCGACAGGCGGTCGGCCATATACTCATTCTTGCCGTAGTATTCCTCAAAGCCCATCCGACTGCACAATTTGTCGAATCCCATCACCCCGTTGTAGCTACCATGGAAGAAAGCCGTATGGTAGCCGTTGTCGCGCAATATGGCTGGCAGGGCGTAAAGGCTGTCGTTGGCATAATCGCTCAACGTCAGCGGGAAGGTCATCAGCGTCGGCACCGAGGCAAAGATGGCGGGGATGCCCTCGATCGACTTCTTACCGTTGGCGCGACCCTGATACACTACGCAATGTTGGGCTAGCGAATCTAGGAAGGGAGTGAAGCTGGGCATAATGCCTTGGTTGTAACAACCCATATATTCCTGCGAGAAACTCTCCAGTACTATTATCACGATGTTGGAATACCGTTGTTGTGCAAACCCCAAGGCCGTGTCGCCCACCATGTAGGAGCCGCATCCGGCATCCCATCCGCTCCAAGCCTCCACTATACGCCCTTCGTAATTGGACTCAGGACGCAACTCGGGATTGAAAAGGCTCTTGGCCTGTGCGGGATCCATGTATTCCACCTCCTCGAGTGTGCCGCCATGGAAAGTACGCACGATATTGTAGCCGCTGTTTGCCACCAAGGCGCAATTCTTGGGCTGACAATACTTGGCGGCATCGCGCCACTCTACCTGCTTGCCAAAGCCCCCTCGGAACAAAAACAGCACACAGGCAGAACCGACTATAAGGCCCACGATATCGTTCAGTGCATGCTTGCGGTACTTGTTGCGAGCCGACAGGTGCATCTTGGCACCTGCCCATAGCAGCAGCACCACCGAGAACACAAAAAAAAGCGTAGCCTGCCAATAATCGATAAGGAAACGCCACCACAGCGCCCCCATGTCACCGCTGATGCCCAGATAACGGAATATCTCGCCACTCAGTCGGCGGTAGGTATACTGATAGTAAGCCCCATCCGCCACATTGCTCGCCAGCATAAAGAGTAGCGGCAGATAGTAGAGCAGCACCTCCACCCATCGGTGGAAGTGGCGGTTCCAGCGAAACTTGAACGGCAGCAGGTTGGCAGCAAAATAGGGCAACAGCAAACAGCCCACCGTAGCGATGCCAAACACCACGTTGCCCCACGCTATGCCCGCCCACTCCTTCATGTCGGCGACATGAAAGATACGCCTGTTGTCCATATAGAAAAACGTCTGCGACAACAGCAGTAGTATAAACGCCAGCAACGCCTTATAAAACAGATAGACGTATATATTGTTGGTGCTAATCCATGTTTTCTTTCGAGTCATCTTTTTAAAGTGAAAGGTGAAAAGTGAAATCGTTTGCCGCACCCGGTCATTTTTCAATTTTCAATTTTCAATTTTCAATTTATCTCTTCGGTCTATAATTCGATTGGTTGAGAATCTTCTGTGCGTCGGTCTCGGCAAAAAGATCCGTGAGCGAACTGCCAGTGTTCTTCATATACTGGCTGACGATGTGCCAGCCGATGTAGTCGGTGGTTCGGGGCGAAGAATCCTTGAAGGCGTTGGTCTTGGGTGCGTCGTCGATGAGATTGTGAAATCGCATATAGTCCGTCTCATACAGCAGTTTGTTCTGCATGAAATAGCTCCACACATGCTCTTCGTTCTCCTCCATCCATTCGGTCTGTGCCTCCGTGTAGCGCATCAGTATGCTGTCGGGCGTGCCAGGCAGCACCTTCTGTGCAAAATATATCGCCTTGCCTTCCGACACCATATAGTCGAGCAGCGACATCTCGCGGTCCTGCGGTATGGCTATATGCTCGCGGGCTATTGCCGTCATGCAGTCGGCCACCATATATTCGGGGCGGCTCTGCTGCACCAAGAAGAGGGGGCTGCCAAAATAGCCGTATCGCTCGGTACACGGCAGCACATACTGGTCGAGACTGATGATGAGTTCGTGGCTGTTGCACCCCACCCGCATATTATAGTCAAACAGACCCGACAGGTAGGTATACACCTTGTCGTAGCGCATCGTCGGACAGAGCTCTTCCGCCCTTTTCAGTGCCGCGCCCAGCGCTTCCGCCTGGGGTTTCATGTCGCCCAGCACACTGTCCACCATCCTATAGATGTCGCGCATCGTGGGGTCGCTCACAAAGCCTGTAAGCATCTGCATAAAGCCCGCATCCTCGGGATGGATATTCAGCAAGTCGGTGGCATACTCGCCCTTCACCTCCTGCAACTTGGCTCCAAGTTGCTCCACCGGAGTCTCAAACAACACCTGGTCGAAGCGGTGCAGTTGCACCGCTTCGGCAGGCGTGTGGTGGCAACTCGTCAGCATAGCCATGCCCACAATAGCCACCACCGATATGACGATTCTCTTCATGTCGGAAAAAAAACGGGCTAGTCCTCTTTCTCCTCTTTCTCCTGCTCGGCCTCGTCGAGGATGCGCACCTTGGCCTGCAGCAGAGCTATCTGCTGGCGGGCGGCCTGCATCTTCTTCTCAAACTCCTCCTTCAGCAGGTCGGCCTGCTTGCTGCTGGCCAGGAAGCCGAGGTTGTTCTCCCACAGCTTGAGGTCCGAACGCAACTTCTCTATCTTGTCGGTCAGCTCCTGACGCTCGTTGTTGACAAAGCGACGCGAATCTCCGGCAAAGTTGCGCACTTTCTCGCGATAGGAGGTCTCCTCCGCCTCACGGGCCGAAATCTTCAGCTTCTCAAAGATGCCGTTGAGCAGGCTACGGTATTCGCCCATCACCTTCTCCTTGTCCTTGCGGGGCACATGGCCTATCTCAGCCCAGCGGCGCTGGAAGCCCTTGATGGCATCGAGGTTCTCCTCCTTGTTCTCACCAAACTGGTAGGCTCTCATCTCTTCGATGATGGCATTCTTCTGAGCCAAATTCTCGCTCTCGCTGCTACGCAGCTCCTTGTAGTACTCGCCCTTCTTGGCAAAAAACTCGTCGCAGGCGTGGCGGAAACGTTTCCACACCTTGTCGCCCTGCTTGTAGCCTGCCGAGCCTATATTCTTCCATTCGGCCTGCAGTTGCAGCAGCTCCTCGGTGGCGTTCTTCCAGTCCTCGCGCTTGGCAATTGCCTCGGCACGCAGGCAGAGGTCGAGCTTCTTATTGTAGTTCTCGCCCTGCTCGTCGCGCAACTGGGCAAAGTAGAGCTTCTTGTCGGCATAGTGCTTGTCGATGATGCCCTTAAACTTGCCCCACACCTCTTCATTTTGCTCGCGAGGCACCGGCCCAATGCTCTTCCAAAGCTTCAGCAGCTCGTCCAACGCCTCGGTGGTGTCGTTCCACTGCTTGGCGCTCTGCGGCTGTTCGCGGGTCTGCTCCACGGCCTTCTCTATCAGGGCCTGCTTGGCAAGTAGGTTCTGCTCCAACTCGTCCTGGCGCTGGTCGTAATATTCGCGGCGACGCTCGTCGATTTGGTTGGCGGCGTTGTTAAAGCGCTGCCAGGTCTCCTCGTTCTGTTCGGCCGGCACGGGGCCAATCTCCTTCCACCGGGCGCGCAGTCCCTGCAGGGCCTTGAAAGCCTTCAGCACCGAGGTCTCCACTATCAGTTCCTCAGCCCGTTCGCACAGCTGTATCTTCTGTTCCAGATTGCGTTTCAGGTCGAGCATGCGGAGCTCCTTATTAATCTTCACCTTATTGAAGAACTGCTCAATCAAGAAATGATAATTCTGCCACAGGTCGTTCATATTCTCGCGCGGCACCTCGCCGATACCCTTCCATTTCTCCTGGATGGCGTTAAACTCGTCGTAGGTCTGCTTCAAAGTCTCCTCGTCCTTATCGATCAGCACACGCAGCTCTTCCAATATCTGCTGCTTGGCTTCGAGGTTGCGTTGTTTCTGAGCCTCCTGCTCCTGTTGCATCTTCTGGCGGCGAGCACGATACTCGTCGTAGGCGGCATAGAAGGCCTCGGCCACGGCATCGTTGGCTGGGTGATAGTCGTCCTTGTTGCCACCCTCGGCCAAGAAAGCCTCAAATGCCTGACGTTCCACCTCCTTGTTCAGCGTGTTGAACTGGTTGCGGATAGTGCTGGCGCGGTTACGCACGGTGGCGAGGTCCAGCTGCATCAGCTCCTTGAAAGCGTCCAACAGCTCCTCGCGGGTCATGGCGGAATAATCCACCTCAGGTTCGGCGGGCTCCTCTGGAGCGGGCTCGTGAGCCTCAGCGGCGGGGGCAGGGTCAACAGGTGCCGGTGCAGCCTCGGCTTCCGACGCCTCGACGGGCTCTGCGGCGACAGCCGCGGGGGCGGGTTCTGTAGCAGTAGTTGCCTCGGGCTCTTTGGCGTCAGCAACTTCGTTGATTGTCTCCGGCTGGTTGCCGGTCTCCTCCGTATTCACGGTAGCAGGGTTGATTGTCTCCGGCGACATGCCGGTTTCGTTCAGTTCTTCCATATTAGGTATTTGTTGTTAGAATTAGTTCTGTAACAAAATGTTACAGACATCAATTTGGGTTTACTCTACCTCGAAAGGCAAATGCAAAAATACACAAAAAAAATCAATTACCATAAAATATACTCAAAATTAGTGATTGGAGTTTTTAAGTGACCAGATATATAGTGACCAGTGATCTGTGACCAGTGACCTGTGACACGAGATTTAGTGATTGGTGAATTGTGATTAGTGATTAGTGATTGGTGATTAGATTTATAGTGACCTGTGACCAGTGACCTGTGACACGAGCGCTTTTTTGTGACACATGATACGACCCCATTCGTGTCACTGTTCACTGATCACTGTTCACTAATTTAAGTGATTGGTGATTAGATGTATAGTGACCAGTGACCTGTGACCTGTGAAACGAGCACATTCGTATCACTGATCACTGGTCACAGTTCACTAAAAAAAAGGAAAAGCACCCGTCCCCGAGTGCCCTCCCCTTTTAATTCTTAATTCTTAATTTTTAATTTTTACAGGACACAGTTCCGTAAAAAAAGGGAAAGCCCCCGAACCCGAGAGCCCTCCCTTTTCAATTTTCACTTTTCACTTTTCAATTTTCAATTATCCTCACCCTCTTTCCGGGGCCAAGTCCACGTTAGGTGTGAGGAAGGCGTCGGTGGTGGTGCCGCCATAGCTCTTCACAGCCTCCAGCATCTTCGCGTCGCTCTGGTAGTTGGGCAGCAGCGTGTTGCTCACCAGCAGCTCCTGGGTGCTCACCTTGGTGCCGCTGGGGGTCTTGCGGCTGTGGACGTATGCCACGCCACCGTTCACCGTCTGGCTCATGCCCAGCTTGTCGCTCGATGCCATCGTGGTGAACACCACTCCGTCGGGGTCGAACTCCGAGAGCAGCGTCTCGTTGTCCGTCTGGTCCAAGGTCACCTCGTAGGCGTCGATCTCCACATAGGGCACGCCCGTGACCGAGTTGGTGCTCTGCTTCGCCACGAAGCAGCTGATCTGGTCGCCGTTCTGATAGTTGGCGTTGTTGTTCACCACGGCGTCCGAGAACTGCTTGAGGGTGGTGCTCTCGCCGATGGTCAGCGAGCCCAGCGAGATGTCGGTGCCCACCTCGCCGTTGGGGCCGTTGGCGACCACCTCCACCGAAGGCAGCGAGCCGCGGGTGATCTGGTAGGGGGCCACCACGGCGCCCCCCTGGGTTGCCTCCTGGCTGGTGAGGTAGACGGGGCTGCCGCCGATGTTTGACGAGATGAACATGTTGAAGTCCGACACCCCCTGCGGCCTGCTCTCGAACGAGGGGTGCAGCGTGCCCGTGAAGGCGCGGAAGAGGTTGACGAGGTTCGCCCAGCGCACGCGGTGGCGCATCTGTGCGAAAGTGCGTGAGGGGATCTCCTTGCGCTCCACCTTCTGCTTGGCGACCGTTCTGCCGCCCAGTCGGGTGAAAGTCCACTCGCCCGCGGACCCCCGAAGTCTTGTGTTGATACCTGTTAATATTGCCATACGCTTTTGTCCCTCCCCCCGGTCCTTAGTCGGGTGTTTTAGTGGGAGGTTTTTTTGTAAATGTGTGAATGTGTGAATGCTTGAGTCGTTGCCGCGGTCAAAATACTCAATCCTTCAACTTCATAGTTTTTAGTTTTTTAGTTTTTAGTTCTTAGTTTTTACTTCTAGAGTTGGCAGCCGCCCCGATACTTCATAGTTCTTAGTTCTTACCTCCTACTTCCCTTCGCCTCCGGAAGCGAACCTACAGCGAACCTACAGCGAAGGTACGGCGAGTGATTGATGATTTGTTTTATCGTTCGTCTGCTATAATTATACCGAAAAAGGCAAAAAAAAGGGTGCCGCTTTTGAAAAAAAAATCGGCACTAATCGGCACTCGATAACAATAACAATAACAATAGGGATGCGTACACTATCCCTCTCGGAGGGATGAATTAGAA
>CAMYZD010000037.1 GCA_947303735.1 uncultured Bacteroidales bacterium
TCTGCGCTTCGCTGTGCGAGTCTGCGAGAATCTGTGTTTTGGATGTGGCATAATTAATTATTTTTTATTTGTTTATTTATCTAACAGTTGTTTGAGTGCATCCCACCTTGGGTCTGTTTCTCCCTCTTCAAGCTCCCGCACGACCTCTTCCTCTGCACTTTCTGCGACCTCCTCTGCCGGCTTATCCGAGATAAACTTCAGCATCTCTGGGTCGCATTTCCCGTCTTCGTGGATCTTTTGTATCGGCATCCTCACTGCCACATACTCATACATCCACTGGGCAAGGTCTATTTGGTACGCTCCCTCGGGTAGATACACCATATTCTCATCCTCGCTAGTCTCGGTGTCGCTAAACTTCACACACAATTTCTCCTCACCTTCCACCGGAACTTCCATCTCACCAAGGCAGCGGTCACATGTTGTCTTTACCACACCATGAAAGGTAAAAGTAAACAGCAACATCTGCTCGCGACGCTCCAAAACGACCTTAAAATCGACATTTCCTTCCCTCAATTCCTCATTTTCATACCCCTCAAAGAAAGAGTTGTCCAACGCGTAACAATACTCGTATCTTCCTGACTTTAATCCACTAAACTGGACAACTGTGTCGATTTTCGGGCTCATTTATGCACTCTATTGAGTTTGCAAAATTACAACTTTTTTTTTACATAGCAAAAAAAATTGTCTTTCACTCAAGCCAATGACAGAAAAATGTCATCATCCCATTCTCTTCGACACACTCAGCAGCCATGAACCCTACGTAATGAATATATCCGTAGTGCGCAGTACTATCCTACCATTATATAACCTTTTTCGTTCTTGGAAACGAACAAGTACAGATGATGATACGGCAATGGATGGAAGGAAACATATAGGCAGAACGGCAGGGACATGGGGCTGAGAGGTGGTCAAGGCGGATTGGTCCTAGCTCCGATGGGAATAATAAGTTGAGGTCACTTTGCGACAGGCTGGCAGGGGCAACTACGCTACACTGCCCTTCCTACACGCTGAGACTATCGGAGTTTGAGAGAAAGATGATTTTTGTTCATCAAGGAGTGGTGTTATGAAACTGGCATGTTTACCAGAAACATAAAAAAAGCTTTACCAGCGTAGAGCTGGTAAAGCCAAACACATGAAAAGATCAATATATTACTATCGGTCTACTTACGTGCAGCCAGGAGCAATTCCATCATCTTGATGGCGCTCTCGCTGATGACGGTGCCGGGGCCAAAGATGCAGGCTGCGCCCGACTGGAAGAGGAAGTCGTAGTCCTGAGGAGGAATAACACCACCGACAACGACCATGATGTCTTCGCGGCCGAGTTTTTTCAGTTCCTCAATGACCTGAGGCACGAGGGTCTTATGTCCTGCAGCCAGTGAGCTGACACCCAAGATGTGGACATCGTTCTCCACAGCCTGTTTGGCGGCTTCGGCCGGAGTCTGGAACAGCGGACCCATGTCTACGTCGAAACCTAAATCGGCATAACCGGTGGCAACCACCTTGGCACCACGGTCGTGACCATCCTGACCCATCTTTGCCACCATGATACGGGGACGGCGGCCTTCGAGCTTGGCAAACTCGTCGGTCATGGCCTGAGCCTTCTTAAAGCTGTCGCTATCTTTTGTCTGTGCGCTGTACACGTTGCTGATAAGATTAATTTTTGCTTTATAACGTCCATAGACTTTTTCAAGGGCATAGCTGATTTCGCCCAGTGAGGCGCGCTTGCGGGCGGCATCAATGGAGAGTTCGAGGAGGTTGCCTTTGCCGCTCTTGGCGCATTCGGTCAGAGCTTCCAGAGCGGCCTGTACCTCATCGTTGTTACGCTCGGCACGCAACTTGGCGAGACGCTCAATCTGAGCCTTGCGAACGGCAGTGTTGTCGACCTCGAGGGTTTCGATGGGATCCTCATGGTCGAGACGGTACTTGTTGATACCAACGATGGTGTCGACATTGCTGTCGATGCGGCTCTGCTTGCGGGCGCTGGCTTCCTCGATACGCATCTTGGGCACACCGCTCTCGATGGCCTTGGCCATACCGCCGAGACTTTCCACTTCCTGAATATGAGCCCAAGCGCGGTGGGCCAGTTCGTGGGTGAGGCTCTCTACGTAGTAGCTTCCAGCCCACGGGTCGACGACACGGCAGATGTTGGTTTCTTCCTGCAGATAAATCTGGGTGTTTCGGGCAATACGAGCGCTGAAGTCGGTGGGAAGGGCGATGGCCTCGTCGAGTGCGTTGGTGTGCAGGCTCTGGGTGTGACCCAGGGCAGCGCCCATGGCCTCGATACAGGTACGTGCCACGTTGTTGAAGGGGTCTTGCTCGGTGAGCGACCAACCAGAGGTTTGGCAGTGGGTACGCAGGGCAAGAGATTTGGGGTTCTTGGGGTTGAATTGGTTGACTATCTTAGCCCAGAGCATACGGGCAGCACGCATCTTGGCGATTTCCATGAAGTGGTTCATGCCCACGCCCCAGAAGAAGCTCAGACGGGGAGCGAAATCGTCGACGCTCATACCAGCATTGATACCAGCACGCAGATATTCCAGACCATCGGCGAGGGTGTAGGCCAACTCGATGTCGGCAGTGGCACCAGCCTCCTGCATGTGATAGCCGGAGATAGAGATGCTGTTGAACTTGGGCATATGCTTGGAGGTGTACTCGAAGATGTCGGCGATAATCTTCATCGAGGGCAGCGGGGGGTAGATATAGGTGTTACGCACCATGAACTCCTTGAGGATGTCGTTCTGGATGGTGCCCTGCAGCTGCTCTTGAGGCACACCCTGCTCTTCGGCGGCGATGATGTAGAACGCCAGAATGGGCAACACAGCTCCGTTCATGGTCATGGAGACGGACATCTTGCCAAGGTCGATCTGGTCGAAGAGAATCTTCATGTCCAGGATGCTGTCGACAGCCACACCTGCTTTGCCCACGTCGCCAACCACACGCTCGTGGTCGCTATCATAACCACGGTGAGTGGCAAGGTCGAAAGCACAACTTAAGCCTTTCTGACCGGCTGCGATATTACGGCGGTAGAAGGCGTTGGACTCTTCGGCGGTAGAGAAACCGGCATACTGACGGATGGTCCACGGGCGCATCACGTACATGGTGCTATAGGGGCCGCGTAGGAAGGGAGCAATGCCAGCGGCATAATTCAGATGTTCCATCCCGTCGAGGTCTTTCAGACCATAGACCGGCTTCACATCAATCTGTTCAGGTGTTCTCCAGTTCTTCTGAATGTCGTTTTCTTTTTCCCATTGGGCGAAGGATTCTTTGTTTTCCTTCGACGAACGGAAGTCCACTTTTGAAAAATCTGGTCTCATTATCAATCTTTTAAATTATTATTTACATAACTCTATAAAATGCAAATATAGTTATTTTTTTTAATATAATCACCTTTTGCCCCCACTTTTTTCAATTGCAGGAGAATTAAGGGTTGGAAATAGGGCTGCCGAAGACGAGCGGCAGACATAGTTTGACATCGCATAGACCCTTGCCACCAAAAGCAAAAACGGGTGAACCCATAGCTCGTGACATCAAGGGCAAGAAGGTGGGGACTATCAGTGCACGTGAGTGTTACTAAAAAATGATATCTTTTTTCCAACTATATAAAAAAATCATTGTATATTTGCAGAATAATTTGGGATTAGAATACTTACATGAGTATCGGTGACATATTACTGATAATTATTAAATTTGCAGGTGCCGTAGTGGTGTTCATCTACGGTATGAAACTGATGAGCGAGGGGCTCCAGAAGTTTGCCGGCAACAAAATGAGAAGCATTATGGGGCATATGACCAACAGCCCCCTGAGAGGCATCATTACCGGCGCTGGGGTGACTGCAGCCATTCAGTCGTCGACCGCCACCACAGTCATGGTGGTGAGTTTTGTCAACTCGGGGCTGTTGACGCTGGCCGGTGCCATCGCCGTCATAATGGGAGCTAATATCGGTACCACTATTACCTCATGGATTATTCTGCTGGGTTTGGAGTGCAGCGCCGAGAAGTTTTTGCTGCCACTTATAGTATTTGCCATCGCCCTGCCGCTCATATTGTTCAAAGGCGACAAAATAAAGTCTATCAGCGAATTTATTATTGGTTTCGGTATCTTGATGGTGGGGCTTCAGTTTCTACAGGATGTGATGCCGGCCCTCTGCCAGAGCCACACCGTACTTGAGACCTTACACATGTGGTCGAGCTGGGGCTTGTGGTCAATCCTGTTGTTCATTGCCATTGGAGTTATCCTCACGGTGCTGATACAGGCCTCGTCGGCAGTAATGGCCATCACCCTCATTATGACAGCCAACGGCTGGATAGGATTCGACATCGCCGTTGCCATCATCATGGGACAGAATATCGGCACCACCCTCACAGCCAATATAGCCGCCAGAGTGGGTAACACCGCCGGCAAGAAGGCCGCACGGGCGCACTTTGTCTTCAATATGGTTGGTACCTTGCTGACGCTTGTTGTACTTTATCCCGAGTTGAACCTGATTGCCTACCTCACCCAGTGGGTATCGGGTCAAGCAACCTGTTTCGACTACCACTCCTTAACTATGGCCACCATCCCCTTGGCGATCACCATATTTCACACTTTCTTCAACGTCATCAACACTATCATCCTTACGTTCTTCATACCACAATTTATCAAGGTGGTGGATTGGATGGTGCCTGCCTCTAACGAGGAGAACGAAGACGAATTCAGGCTGCGCTTTATCAGTGGAGGCTTCACCGATATCGCCGAGCTTAATATCCAGGCTGCCCAAAAAGAGATAGAGAGCTTCTCCAACCACATCCTGCGCATGTTCTCATTTCTTCCCTCGCTACGCACCGCCAAGGACGACGAGGAGTTCAACAAGACCCTAGACCGCATAGAGCGTTATGAAGGGATTGCCGACCGCATGGAGATGGAAATATCCCAGTTCCTCACAAAGACGGCTGCCGGCGACCTCTCGCAAGAGGGTTCGCGCCGAATATCCTCAATGTTGCGCATCGTAGACAATCTTGAGAGCATCGGCGACACCATCTACCAAATAGCCATGACACGCAAGAACAAACGCGAGACCGCCGTGCATTTCGACCAAGGGCTCAACGACAATCTTAGCCACATGACCGACTTGGTGCAGAACGCTCTCGGTGTGATGAATAGCAACCTAAACAGCGAATACAGCCATATAGACCTCAATGCCGCCTACGAAGCCGAACACGCCATCAACCAATACCGCGACACCTTGCGCTCGCGACACCTCGATGCCCTGAAACTAGGCGTGTACAACTTCGGCGTAGGGAATGCTTACAGCAGTTTCTATGCCCTTTATGAGAAGTTGGGCGACTACATAATCAATGTTTCAGAAGCCATCGACAATAGTGTCAAAGCCGCCGAAACCCTCGGCGACGCATCACCCACCAAAGAATAAAAACAAATACCTATGGATACCCTGAAATACAACCTCCGCGGAGTTTCCGCCTCTAAAGAAGACGTACACAACGCCATCAAGAACATCGACAAGGGCCTTTTCCCAAAGGCTTTCTGCAAGATTATCCCCGACATCCTCGGGGGCGATGCCGACTACTGCAACATCATGCATGCCGACGGAGCCGGCACTAAGTCGTCGCTGGCCTACCTCTATTGGAAGGAGACTGGCGACCTAAGCGTATGGAAAGGCATAGCTATTGACGCAGTCGTGATGAACCTCGACGACCTGCTCTGTGTCGGAGCCGTCGACAACATACTACTCTCTTCCACCATCGGACGTAACAAGAATTTGGTTCCTGGAGAGGTAATCAGTGCCATCATCAACGGCACTGAGGAGTTTTTACAACAGATGCGCGACCTAGGTATAGGTATCTACCTCACAGGCGGCGAGACAGCCGATGTGGGTGACCTAGTACGCACAGTCATTGTTGACTCTACCGTCACAGCCCGCATGCGACGCGCCGATGTGATAGACAACGCCCATATCCATGCCGGCAACGTCATCGTGGGCTTGGCCTCTTACGGTCAGGCAACGTATGAAACAGATTACAATGGTGGTATGGGCAGCAACGGACTCACCTCTGCCCGCCACGATGTATTCTCCAAGTACTATGCCGAGCACTACCCCATGAGCTACGACCATAACCTCCCATCAGAGGTGGTCTACTGCGGAAGCCGCCGTCTCACCGATGCTACCGAGGTACCCCAAGTAGATGCCGGAAAGATGGTCCTTTCGCCCACACGCACTTATGCCCCTGTCGTTCGACGCATTCTTGACCAGTATCGTCCAGCCATCAGTGGCATGATTCATTGCAGCGGTGGCGCACAGACAAAGGTGCTGCACTTTATCGACAATTTGCATGTGGTGAAGGACAACCTATTCCCCATCCCACCCCTTTTCCGTATGATACACGACGAGAGTGGCACGGATTGGAAAGAGATGTACAAAGTGTTCAACATGGGCCACCGTATGGAGATTTACACCGATGATACCACCGCACAGGGAATTATAGACATTGCCAAAGGATTCAACATCGACGCCCAAATCATAGGCCATGTGGAAGATCACCCCACCGCCCAGGTGACTGTTACGACAGAGAACGGCACATTTGTTTACAACAACTAAAACCCATAGCACCATGGCAACTATTTTTTCAAAAATCGTAGCTGGAGAAATTCCATGCTATAAAGTGGCAGAAACAGAGAATTGTTTTGCCTTCCTAGACATCAATCCTGTAGTACGTGGTCACGTGCTCTGCATCCCCAAAAAAGAGGTCGACTACATTTTCGACCTTGAGGATCCACTCTACAACGAACTGCTCGCCTTTGCCCACCGCGTGGCGAAAGGGATCAAAGAGGTATGCCCATGCCGCAAGGTGGGTATGGCTGTTTTAGGCCTCGAAGTACCCCACGCCCACGTACATCTTATCCCCATGCAGAACGAAGGCGACATGAACTTCCACCACCATGTAAAGCTCACCGACGAGGAGTTCAAAGCTCTGGCCGAGCAACTGGCTAAGGCTTTTCACTAGTCTTAAAGGCATCTATAATCTGACGGCTCCACCAGTTAATACTGATGGAGCTGTCTTGTGTAAAATGTCCAATGAAAGTGATACCTGTTTGTTCTCAGTAATGGAAAGGGAAACTACTCGATAGTCAGTTTTAACCCAAATCGGTTCATTCGGCCGACTTAAGACAAAGAGAAAATGAGATGCCAACAGGAGAAGGGTATCAAAGAGAAGGGAGCAGGTTCCAGCCTGTATAATTGAAAAGAAGTGTCCAGCCCAAGAAACGAAGGAATTTGCCTAATAGCATAAATATTCCACAACGGACGGGTGAGATACGATAAAAACCAAGTGCAATGGCGAAGAGATCTCCAACAAAAGGAAGCCAAGTAAGCAGTGCCAACCAGACACCCCATCGTTCAACCCTGTCATGCTGTTTCTCTAGTTTGGTAGGAGAAACATGAAACCAACGCTCTATCCATTCCCACTTACCTAACCAACCTATGGCAAAAGAGGTAAGGCCACCAAGCCAATTACCCAAAGTGCCAGCCAAGAGGCAAGCCACGGGAGGACAACCAGCAAGCAGGACACCAGCATAGAGCGCATCGGAAGAAAAGGGGACTACCGTGGCTGCAAGAAAAGACCCTAGAAAAAGGCCAAATACACCATAGGCTTGTAGAAAATCGAGCATAGGAAGTATATAATAGAATCGGGCGATGGGCCATGGCCCGTCGCCCGACTGAAAGAATACAACATAATACTAGCGTTCGACCGAAAGAATCTCGAACTGCATAGTGCCAGCCGGCACAACCACATCAACCTGATCACCAGCACGCTTGCCTAGGAATGCCTTAGCAAAAGGCGAAGTGACAGATATTTTGGCTTGCTTTAGGTTAGCCTCACTCTCGGGTACGATGGTGTATTCTTGTTTTGCGTTGTTTTTAATGTTACGAATAGTAATTTTAGACAGGAGAAGCACCTTAGAGGTATCAATTTTCGACTCGTCGAGCAGACGAGCATTTGCAACCAACTCTTGTAATTTGGAGATACGAGCCTCCAGATGGCCTTGTGCCTCTTTGGCTGCATCGTATTCGGCATTTTCGGAAAGGTCGCCCTTATCGCGCGCCTCAGCAATAGCTGCGGCCGCTGCAGGCCTGTCGAAGGCGATAAGGTGATGTAACTCATCTTTGAGCTTCTGAAGCCCTTCTTCACTATAATAAATGATTTCAGACATAATGGGTGATAATAATGTAGTGTTTAAAAATTAGGAAAGGCTTTGTAGAGCCTTTCCTAATCTTAGCTAATATCAATTATTCGCTTAGAATCTGAAGGTGCCGCCAATAAGGTGGGTACCTCTAAGATTATCATTCGTGCGATAAGCGTAGTCAATGGTGAGAGCCGTCTTACCATCGCCCTTCTTCTTGTTAAGAGGGACGTTGATTGAAGCACCGGCACAAAGACCAGTACTGGCCGTGGTGCGGAGATTATCGTCAAGGATATCGGGCTCGTAGACATAACCACAACGGAGACGCAGAATATCGAGCAGGCCATATTCAAGACCGAGAGCATAGTTGTCCTTCAAAAATGCATTGGAGGTGAAGGCAAAAGCCACAGTTAGATACTGCTCGGCAGCCTCGAAGAGGAAGTCGTAAGAGAGACCAATCTTAAGGTTGGTGGGCAACTCCATCTCGGCAGCGCGGTACTCAACAGTCATGTTGTTACCAGCATCATTGACAAAGGTAGTAGAATGACCTGTTCCACCATAGGAGAAAGCAGGACCCCAGTTCTTGAGGCTAATACCAAACTTCAACTCATCGTTGGCACCAGTGACATACTGAATACCTGCATCAACTGCGAAACCAGAGGCTGAGATATTCTCAGTGGATTCGTTGATGACTTTGATGTTGACACCACCATGGATAGAGGTAGTAAATGAGTGGGCATAAGCCACATTGAGGTTCATAAGCGTGGGAGAGAATGTACCATTGATAGACTCAGGGCTTTCGTAAGTGGTCACATCGATTTCGCCCACACTGGAAGTCATAATACTCAAGCCCAGCACACCACGGTCGAACATGCGGATGGCCAAACCAAAACCATTGACAGTACCACCGCTGTTGAGGCCACTATTACCGCCATAAAGCATGGTATTGGAATAGGTTGCCTCAATCTTGTTGATGAAACTGAGACCGGCAATATTGGAGTAGAAGGCATCCAGTCCACGAACGCTAGCGACGTTAGCACCGCCCCAACCGTTACTGCGGGCCCAGGGGTTGACCAACAACTGAGTAGCACCGGCAGTACCACGACGCTTGTCGTTACCAGCCCACACGGACTCAACCGACAGCAGCATCAGGAAGGCTACTACTGTGAATATTCTAAATATGTTTTTCATTTCTGTCATTTTTATTAGTTATCAAACAATGCTTAGAATCCGAAGGAGTTGAGGTCGACCGGACGCATGGTGCCAAACCACTTGACGACACGCTCGCCAATACCCGGGACTTTGAAGTGGATGAGATAAACACCACCGGCAATGGGAATACCCGTATGGTTGTGCAAATCCCAATCGAGAGTTGTTGCAGAACCCGAGGTGGGACCAAGACGACGTACCAATGTACCATCAAGAGTATAGATGGAGATGATAGCACCAGTGGGAACATTGATGAAGCGAACCTTAGTCTCCAACTGGCTACCTCTCTCATAAGGACTATAACTGTAGTAGGGGTTCGGGACGACATTAATAAGGCTCAAGATAGAATCCTGATAGCTCTTACGCGTGGCGTTGGCATTGGCCTGACCAGTGAGTGTAGCAACATCGGGGGTAATCTCAAACATATACATGGGATAGTTCTCGTTCTGTGAAGCAGCACCATCGAAGAGACGGACGGCAGTGGCATTGGGCGACAGATAGCGACCATAGGGCGAATTGACGTCAATGTCGATAGTCACATCACAAGGAATATCGATGGGGTTGTCAAAGACATAACGACTGTTCACAAGAGGAATATTGACCCATGCACAAGAGGCAAAGAAGAGGGCTGCGGAGTCACGCTGTGGGATAAGAGTAGTGCTCTCACCATCCAACACACCATGGTCAACACGCAGACGGTCAACATCGCTAGAAGGAACAAAACTCATCAGACGTTCAAGAGAGCCAAGCATCTGAACAGCCCAACGACCAGCATCGTAAGAAGGAGTTTTGTAAGAGGTAACAACCGAATTGCGGTTATTGACAATGTCGTAGAAAGTTTGGTCAGTAGCATTCATCACATAGATAAAGTGACGGCCTCCCATGACATAGTTCTGAGTACCATCCATGAGGTTGGCAATGCTGAGAGGATTCCACAACATATCAGCTCCGTGATACTGAACATAACGAGAGTCTTCGCCAAACAGAACATTCAAACGCTCACCTGTGACAGTATTGATGGCATAGCCAGGGAACCAACCCATACCAGTAGCACTGATATAATCGGGATTACCCGGATCGTTGACATCGGATGCAACACCGGCCTCTTCAGCTGTACGACCAAGTTTATCGACAGACGCATGGCGACGCATCTGGAAACGGCGAGCATTACCTTCGGACTGAGTGTAATCGTCACACATCTCTAAAACAGGGCAACGGGTCCACTTAGAAGTATCGTTGGTGAAGACAATACGTACACTGGGCAACTTGGAGATATCATTAAAGTTCAAGGACTTGTTACGATAGTTATCCATCATCTTACGAGTAATGGTCCACTTGTTGTAGTTGTTAGCAAACAATGTGCTGATACGAGTGACGCTATCAATGATTTTGTCAAGAGCCACATAGTAACGATAGTTGAAGGCAGGATGGAAGGGCAGGGTAGAAACCAGACCATAAGGAGCCCAGCCACCATTGACACCTTCAAATACCTGATAACGGTCTACACCAAGATAAGAAGGATTCTCACGAATGTCTAACTGGTGACCTTTGTAGAAGTCTTCATCAATATAATTCTCAGTAAGACTAATCTCACCAGTGGTAGCGACAAAGTCATTACGAGCACCATTGGAGAACTGGGTACCCGAACGAATCCAGTTCTGAATCATATAGCTGTCATCATCGGGGAGATAACTGAGCCAAGGTTTACTGTTATCGGCAAAAGTGACAGTAGAACGTAGCAGAGTACCATCGTTCACAAGACCGCCCCAATAACGAGAAGCGTAGTTTTCATTATTCTGAGTGGTTATCTCAAGAGGTGTAGCAACTGGGATAGGATTGCTGATCGAAACAGCGATACCCAAATCGAGGAACAATTGCTCGTTGAAACGACCCAGTTTGAAATCAGATCTTGCTGTGAGAACTTCGTCATAAAGATAAGGATTCTCTGCGTAAGTGGGGTCCTCGGGTGATTTGGAGATTTCCCATCCGCAATCATCGATATTGTCGTTATGGTCGAACTTAATAATATATTTACCAGTCTTAACATTGAGCGGGTCAATGATTCTAACACTGATAGGACCATAGTTCTCTAAATAGTGAGGATGAAGAATCTGACAGGGCTGAGGATTGGCTAACATGCCAGAGGCATCAGATTTGAGTTTACCAGCAGGTTTGCCGGGAACACCAGGTGCACCCATCAATTCCTCAATAGAGGCATCAGAGAGACGGAGCACCGCACCACCATTACCATATCCTTCGATACGGGTGATATTGGGCGACATGCCAAATTCGGCCTGAACAACAGTACCGCCATTCTCGATAGAAGGATCATGAGGAATAGCAACAACAGGAGAAATAGTTCTTCCAAACTCGTCCTTACGACCGGCGAGATAAGGCTCTTTCTGACCGTCGAGGAAGGCAGCTTCTGTCTGGGAATATTCCTTAAAGCGGTTTTGAGCATAAGCAATGCAGATGAAGTAGTATTCCTTATTGTTGACAAGGTTAGAGTTACGGCCGGTAGCAAATGCATCGGTAGTGATACGGAACACATGCTGAATACCTTGGTTGGAACCTTCAACCATGATATTGGGCTGAAGAAGACCAGTGGTACTATTCTGGGTGTAGTTTACTAGAGTTCCGATGGGCAGCTGGGGATTGGACTCAGTGGAATCATAGAAGTTTTTGATATCGCACTGAGCAACGAGGTGAGCTTTGGTGATGTCACGGATGTCAGCAATGGAGACGTTAGCATCTTTCAACTGATAAATCTGATAACCCTCAAATTTATAGCTACGCTGGTCATCACTATAGAAATAAGTGGAATCACCCGTAGTGTATGAACGCACGATAGCAGGGTCAATCTCAGAATAGTGTTCACCATAGTTGTTGCTAGTAGGATTGTCGTACTTGACATAGAGAATAATCTCATTATTCATTTCCTGAACAATCAGGCTAGGAGCATCAGGACCATCCAGAACCTTGAAGCAGTTTTCAAAGAGGGCTTGGCAGACATCATCAATTTCACGAAGAAGGTCGACTGAGGACTCAGCTCTGCCAGAGGGAGCCTGGGCAAACGGAATACCAACAGTAACGTAGTTCAAGGCACCAGGTTTCAGGGTGAAAGGACCAGCTGACTGCATGAAACGACGGTCAGCAGGGCTGTTACCAGCAGTCACCTCAGTCCAAGTGTCCACAGGATTACCATCCGTACCCCAATATAGAGGATCACTATCGCCAGGGAACATAAAGTCGCAGTTGAAATCGGTAACACCTTCGTTAATACCATTTCCACCGTATTTCATGCGCTGACCATTCTTCCAAAAACCACGGAGGTAGTTGTAATAGTCGGTAGCTTTGGTAGGTTCACCACTCACAGCATCAAGGCTGTTGTTGTAATACACGAAACGGCGCATACCGAAACGCTCATCGTCAAGGATATTGTTACCGAAGTTGACACCATTGATAGCGCAGTTGCCAATCACGTCACCAGGAACAAAGTACCATGCCTGGGGATAATACTGGTCAGCATCGTCAGTTAGAGAAATCGTATCATACGTACCATCGGGCAGAAGGTAGCGCTGGAGCTGATTGGGGAAATAAGAACGCATCTTTCCGATGTCGATCTTAGGATTGTCCTTACCATCAGGATCCATGTAGGGACCCTGGAAGAAGTCAATACCTACTGCAGGAGGAATGCCAGCATATGAACCAGAACCAGGACCATCCTCCTCATCACCATTGTAGCAATAACCAAGACCACGCTTAACATCGCAACCCACATAGTCGTCATGAGCATAACCAAGGTCAGCATCGACCCACTGGCTGAAGTAAGTCTCACGCAACTCATAAGTGGAACGGTTGATAATCTCGTAGGAGTAGAAAGTCATGTTGTTGATCTCGTCGTTAGTGGAGAAGGCGAAGGCCTGAGCACGAATTTCCATACCAATGGGCTGGCCCTGTGATTCGGTATGGACATTACCCATATCGTTGAAGACCCACCAAATGGTCTGGTCGCCCTTCAGCACCTGGTCGGATAGGAGACCGCCAGTCACGATGCCTGCCTCGGTCTCAGCTGTAGCAGAGACGTGTGAAGTGTATTCACGACCCCACTGGGCTTTAAGCGTACGAGGGCAGAGGACATTATCGAAATCATAGTAAGGGTAATCACCATCTTCCCACTTGTAGACACCATCATGGTTGGCATCAAAGAAGGGGGCTAGATAGGGAGACTGGTTTTCGCCACCCATGGCCGGCCAATTCTTGATAGTGGCGGAGACGGCTTCGGGGGCAAAAGCATCATTAGGGGTAGCACCGTTCTCATCATAGTCAAACATAGACATAAAGTCGAGAACCTCGGTTTTAGTGATGATGTAGTGCTTGTCGTACTGGTTACAGACAGGGAGATCGACAGAAGCGGTGGTCAACTCAAGAGGACCGGGCCAATAGTCGTCACCCTCAGAACCGAAACGCAAAGCAGCAATACGGAGCTGGTCGTTAACATCAGTACCACCAATCCACAGTGCAGCACAGAAAAGAGGACAAGTGTTACTGTTTTTAGGCAGGTGGTATTGAGCCACGCTACCATCGTACCACATGTTGCCATAACCGTTAATCAACGCTCTAACGTTGTTAACGTTCAACTCAGCAGTACTTTGTGCTCTTTTGCATCGGGCAGCTTGAGCCTTGACTGCAGCCTGGCTTGAATGAGTCCTCTTGCAGACCTTGCAATCCTCAGCGTAGGCAGTCCCCACCAACATGGTGCAAAGGCAGGCCACCAATACTAATTTGCTAAATATATTCTTCATATGATTAAATTTTTTCTCGTTAGTGTACTAGAAGGAGTATGCCAGAGTGAGTTTGAATGTACGAGGCGAACTATATCTCCAATAATTGTTGACCAGAGAAATAGCATACAGGTCTCTGTAGGAGACAGGATCCAAGTAGCTGTTGATGACAGTCTGAGTCTCGGGGTCGGTGAGGTAACCGTCATCCTCCGTGTTACCCGTAACGGGGAACACGCTGGTAGTATTGCGAATATTGAAGAGGTTATTCACCGTGAGCATCAGAGTCAAATTGGTCGGACGTTTGCCAACTTTGATGGGGAACGACTTGTCAATGACAACATCAAAGAAGAAGCACCACGGCAGACGAGCTCCATAATAGCTACCCACAATGGTACTCTGAGTATGGCTGAACTGCTTCGTATAAGGACGACCTGACTGAGCAACGGCGACAAAGTTCACACCGAAGTTTTCGAGAAGTTTGATGGACTCACTTCTCTCTTCGCCAGTCTCCTTGTCCTTGACCACGCGGTCAATCGTAGGTCCATTATACTTGGAACCACCAAAGAGGCGATAGTCGAAATTGACCTTGAACTCATGACGACGGTCATCATAAATAGGATTGAGCATCTTCAGGGTAGTGTAACCTTCCTTGATCAACTCGGTCATAGTAGTACTCGACAAACCGGTACCCTCAGCATACTGGAGGGTGTAGTTGGCGGCAATACGGATATTCTTTGACTGACGCATATCATATCCAATAGTGAGACCCTTGATGGTCTTGAAGTCGAGGTTATCATAAGAATAATAGTTCTGGTTGGGGTCAGCACCAGCATACTGGACCAACTGGATAAGGTCACGTGTCTCTTTATAATAAGCACTGATGCTAAGAGCAGAATTCTTATTCAAAGCCTGCTGGAAGCCGAGTTCGTAGTTGGTAATCTTCTCGGGCTTCAGGTTGGGGTTGTTAAAGTAGGTCTTCTGATTCATGTAGAGGTAGCTCAGATAGTCAGCACGCCAGTTAGATGAAGGACGGCGAGCAATAATGTCGTAGCTAGCCTTGAACTGTGAATTTTCACCCACGGGGAAGGAGAAAGCGATACGGGGCATCACCACAATCTGAGTCTTGTAGTCCTCAAAGGCCTCTTCACCAACAGCGTTGTCGGTAAGAGCCTTCTGTCCCTTCACTGTGCGGTAGGGGGTAGGTTTACCTGACTTACCAGCCAACGAACTGGGAGAACTGAGCTCGACACCATTGGCATCATACCATACAGATCCGTTACGATAGCCATAAATTGTAGGCTCGTCGGCATCGGCAGCATCAACATACACCACCCAGTCGTCGCCAGCGCCAGCGTAGATGTTGCCCTGGTAGGGGGCCACACCAGATCTCAAGTCGCGAACCGTATGAGACTCATACAGCAGATAGGGGTCTTTCAACACATACTGGTTACCATCGAAGAAGTCAACACGGACACCCACGTTGAAGATCAGGTCTTGGAAGTAGAACTGATCTTGGATGTAACCAGCATAGTAAGTAGGTGTATAGGAAGGAATGTAACGATATTTGGGGTTGGAGGGATGATAGAAGTCACTCAAGCTCCAGTTACTGCTATTGTACTTATGACCGGCATGGTCGTAGCCATAGTAGCTAACCAGATTGGAACCATTGTTGAACAGCTCGTCGGATGAGAACATATCCACACCACCTGCCTTAACGTAAAGCTCAGGATTGTATCTGTCGACATCAATCCAGGACTGTGCATTGACTCCGGGATAGCCATGACCGATGAGGTAGTCACGCAGAGCTCTGTCAAAATAGGTCTGACCAGCATAGTTCACCAATCTGTCATAATCGACATAAAGGGTGGTACCTTCCCAACGATAGTGGGGATTGCTCAGATCCATCTGTGAGATGTGGGCATTTGCGGTCTGACGCATAATAGTCCAGAGACTTGTTGCACCCAAGGCATAGGAAGACTGGTCGATACGGTCATACTGGAAACCAAGCTCGATATTATGACCCTTGATTTCAGCACCAGCCTTGGCAGAGAGGTAGATATAGTCGCTCTGAGAGTAGTTGAACGAACCATCCTGATAACCTACGTTGTTCAAGAGGCTATAAACATTGCTGGGGACATCACCATTAGCAAGACCTTTGAAGAAACGGAGGTTGTCGAGATTGGTGAGCAACGGTGCAACATCGGGGATATTGAGAAGCTGCAGGTTGTAGTTGGCATAAATCTGGTTGCCGGCATAGGGCTGGTAGGTTGACCAGTCGATTACGTCACGCCAGCTGTTCTGCACCATGGCAGCACGCGAGACACCATTGTAGTTGAACGAGGGAACCAGGTCATACGAACGCTGCTGGTAGGTCTCAACAGTACCATTGAAACCATACTTAAACACATCGTTGATGGAACCGCCATACACCTCATTATAATCGCGCGAACGGGCACGGTTGAACATAGCAGTGATGTTATACATAACATTCTTCACAGCCTTACCCTCTTTGCTCGAGCCTTCGGTATTGTCGGCCGAAGGAGTCTCGTTGTCGGGGAAACGCTGGGTGAAGTCGACCATGACATCCCAGTTGACATATTTGTGAATGTTATTAGCACTACGAGTCATGTTCAGAGGCATCAAGCCAGTATTGGGCGAATAGCTATAGTCAAAATCGCCAGTGACCGTCAACGTGGCATAATCAGTGAAACGCACGTCAAAAGCCAACTGGGTATTGATAGAGTACGAACGCATATTCGGCACGCGGCTGGCATCTCCGCCGAAATCTTTCTTCGTCAAGTTCTTGATTTCAACGAAATCATCACTGTAAAGACCTCTTTCAGCCGAGTAGTTCACTGCACCAGTGACGGGATCATAGCTGATAGGAGCCTGCTCGTATTGGCGAACCAACGCGTCGTTCACCACACGATAGCGGTACCCCTTGGGACGATACAGACCGTTGTTCTGATAGGCGCCCTGGGCTGTCAGACGGAAGCCGATCAAAGTCTGATCACCCGTCTTCTCGCCATTCTCGTCTCTAATATCTTTCTTGATAACAGGACCAGTCAGATACAACTGAAGCGCATTATACATACGATAGTTTAGGAGAGCGTCGTAACGGAAGGAACCGTGGAACTGGCTCGTTGGCGGTTTTAGGGTGATTATCTGAGTACCACCGATAGCCTCACCGATGCTGGCAGGCGTACCACCGAGGATAACCTGAATTTCAGCAATAGCCTCTTTCGGCACATTGACACCCGTACGTTTACGGACACCACCAGTCATGGTCACCATGCCTTCCTCACCACGGGCGGTACTGGTACCACCATCGCTATAACCAACGCCACCGACCGCAGCCACAATACTCTCAACCGAGGTACCGGGCATGTGGGCGATATCATCGGCCGACATACGTTGGCCAGACTCGGCAGATCCGATATCGATAATCGGGTTCTTGGACTCTTTGATTTCGACCACTTCCAGGGTTTTGGATGCCTGAGTGAGTTCGATGTTACAGGGCGAGATACCGGAAGCTTTCACGTTAAAGCCCTCACGCGTGTAGGTATTGTAACCCACACACGATGCCTGGATGTCATACTGACCCACAGGCAACGGCTTAATCGTAAAATTACCCTCCATGTCTGTCTGCGTACCCTTGATTTGTTTTCCGTCTTGCTTAGCAACGACGTTGGCAAAAGGCACAGGCTCTTTTGTCTTCGGATCGATAATGGTACCTTTAATAGTACCCTGCGCGAGGACGATATTCGCCATCAGCAGCAGACCGATTGTCATTAGTACTTTTCTAAACATACTCATTTAGGTATTATTACTACAATGAATTAATTAATTTCATAAGAGTGCACGTCGGTAAGATATTTATTAGTAAGGATGGTTTGATAAATAACCGCTTGGCGCAAATCGAAAGCCACCGGCTCCTGCTCTATTTGAACAGGGGCGACAGCCACCTTGGCTTTGTGAGCAGTCCACTTCGGAGCCTCGGTTGCACGTCTTCCCGTGCTAGCAGGGGCCTCATAACTATAATACCCTGCATTTGCCGCCTCTGAAGCGAACGATGAAGTGGCTGGCTCAGACGCAGTCTTATCGGGCGACTCGTTGAAGAGCGACTCGAATGTACTCTTCACCGTGCCCTCATCAGACGCAGCGCCGCTCTCAAGTTCGGACATCTGCTTTTGATACGCCTTGCGTACTTTGACTCCGAACCAGAGAGCTACTGCTAAGAATATGAGGAAACCACTCATTTGTTATTCTTTATATTCTTTACTATATATCCCTATCCAACTTTATGCGTTTAGTTCTTTCATCTCTTTGCGGGAGATATCGTACACCACCGAGCAGGCAATGCAAATCGACGAGAACACACCACAAAGAATGCCAACCAAAATGGCAAAGACGAAACCACGAATCACCTCACCACCGAAGATGAACATCATCAACAGTGTGAAGAAAGTAGTACCACTAGTATTGATTGTACGTGCCAACGTCGAGTTGATGGCATCGTTCATATGGGTCTTGATATTACGCTTAGGATAGAGCTTGCGGTACTCACGCACACGGTCGAAAATAACCACCGTAGCATTGATTGAGTAACCTATAACCGTCAACACTGCCGCAATAAACGACTGGTCGACATCCAAGTTGAACGGCAACAGTCCATGGAGCAAGGCAAACACACCAATGACCAAGATAGTATCGTGTGCCAAGGCAGTAACACTACCCACACCAAAACGCCAGCTGCGGAAGCGGAGACCGATATACACGAACATCACGATCAGACCTCCGATAACGGCCAAGAAGGCATTGCGGACCAAGTCGTTGGCGATGGTTGCACCCACTTGCTCCGACTGGATAATACCCAGCGGATTGGTCTCTGTGCTGCGGAACTCATCTTCGGTAATCTCATTGGCGAAGAAGTCCTTCGTGCCGTTGTACAACATCTGGGCAATCTCATTATTGACAGCCTCACCATCCTCGTTCACCTTGAACTTGGTGGTAATCTTCAACTGGGTGCTGGGACCGTAGGTCTTCACCTCAGGCGACTCACCAAATTGCTCGTTCAAAGAAGCACGCACATCGACGGCGCTCACCGGCTGGTCAAAACGAACCACATAGGTACGGCCACCAGTGAAATCGATACCACGGCTCAAGCCACGGCCAAACACACCAACCAAGCAGATGACGATAGCACAGCAGGCAATAATATAGAATACTTTGCGCTTGCCGATGAAGTCTACATGGGCATCACGCATAAAGTTCTCAGAGAAGGGGAACGAGAAGTTCATCTTCTTCTTATGGTTCAACATCCAGTCGATGCAGAGACGGGTGATGAAGATAGAGGTGAACAGTGAGGTGGCGATACCGATGCAGAGGGTGACGGCAAAACCTTGCACAGGACCCGAACCGAACATAATAAGCACCACACCCAGCAAGAAGGTGGTAACCTGACCGTCGATAATGGCAGAGAGGGCATTCTTGAAACCTTCGTCAACCGAATTGACCAAGCTCTTACCAGCACGCAACTCTTCCTTGATACGTTCATATATGATAACGTTACCGTCAACAGCCATAGCCAAGGTCAGCACAATACCTGCAATACCAGGCATCGTTAGCACAGCGCCTATCGAAGCGAGCACGCCCATCAGCAAGAAGATATTGGTGATAAGGGCAACGACCGACACCCAGCCACCACGGTTGTAGAACAC
>CAMYZD010000038.1 GCA_947303735.1 uncultured Bacteroidales bacterium
TGGCTCCGCCAGCAGCATACCCCGCCACTGTCGTGGCACCCCTCTAAAGAGGGGATGGCTGACGCGGTCTTTTGCATCCTTTTGTTTATAGCATACAATATAAATATATTTGTATAATAGTGTCATCGCGTGCAGCGCATCCCTTCTTTAGAGGGGTACGCCGCCAGGCGGGGGGTATGTTATCCAAGAGATGCACTTATTTCCCTTCAATACATACAATAATCAACCACCTCCTCCGTTATAAAAACATGATACTCAACAAATCTATACTCCAATCTCTTGATATACCAACGGATGGGCTGGTTTTTTCTGGCGAATTCCCTCCATATAACCCTCAACTAAATGAACTGGCTAGAGCGTTACGCACTCATGGAACCAAGTCCGAAGCCATGCTTTGGAAGGTACTCAAAAACAAACAAACTGGATATCGGTTCACACGTCAGAAACCCATACTTAACTTCATCGCAGACTTCTACTGTCACGAATTACACGTGGTCGTAGAAATAGATGGAAGTTCCCACTTCAGCAAAGAGAAACGTTTAGAAGACTTGGAGCGAGACAGACAAATGAACGCCATCGGCATCCGTGTTGTGAGAATACTAGACCACGAAGTCAAACACAACCCTATAGAATCGGCACAATACATTTTCTTCAAATTAGGAATGGAGGTCCCTGATCTCTAAATCCCCCTCTTTCTTTTAACATACCCCGCCACTGTCGTGGCACCCCTCTAAAGAGGATTAAGGAAGTCCAGTGGACTTACGTCGCGGGAGCCGTCATCGTCGACACTGTGGTATACCTTTGGTCGCGTGCAGCGCATCCCCTCTTTAGAGGGGTACGCCGTCAGGCGGGGGGTATGTATAAGAGAGGTAAGAACCATGAACTAATTACATCAAAATAGAACAGATTCTTCAAAATAGGCTTCCCTAAGATTTCTGGATTTCGCGAAGCGGGGAAATATATACCCCCCGCCTGCGGCGGAAATCCAGAAATCTTGGAGAAATTAGAGTTATTAATAGGAGTTTTTTGATTTATGCTGGCTCCGCCAGCTAGCATACCCCGCCACTTCGGACGTAAGTCCACAGGACTTCCTTAACCCCTCTAAAGAGGGGATGGCTGACGCGGTCAAAAGTATACCACAGTGTCGACTTTTTTGATTTATGCTGGCTCCGCCAGCGGCATACCCCGCCACTTCGGACGTAAGTCCACAGGACTTCCTTAACCCCTCTAAAGAGGGGATGGCTGACGCGGTCTTTTGCATCCTTTTGTTTATAGCATACAATATATTTGTATTGTTATTGTTATTGTTATTGTTATCGAGTGCCACTTGGTGCCACTTTTTTTTCTCAGAAGTGGCACCCTGTTTTTGGGCATTCTGGGTATAATATTATTGACGGTTTGTTCAGGAGATGCGTCCGCTGTAGGTTCGCTGTAGGTTCGCTCCAGCCTTTGCTCCTAAGGTGGAGGCAATGTGCATCCAAAAAGGGGGTAAACACTCCTCAACCTCACCTATGCGTTTGTCGGAAGAACCAGAATAGAGATAGGAAAGTCATCCTTCCTTCCGGTGATTTGTAGCTCCCTGAGCCCGATATCTTCTACGAAAAACAAACCGGCCTCTCAAAGAACATCCTTGAGAGGCCGGGTGGGGTATACTATTCCAAATTAAGAATGGTGGTTATTGTTGATTTGTCTGTTGATTTGGCCAACGTACCTTTGTTTCGTCAATGCCTGTATTTGCACCTGTAGCGTGTACGGCATTGTAAACATTGTCGGAACAATAGATTGCACACTGGTTGCTAGGATCATAATTGTTACCCCTAGAATTGAGGTGGAAGAACATATTAGTTAGAGTGTCACTGGAGGAAATAGTAAAATTGTTATTGTTAATATTTAATTCCTTCAGTAATTCACAGCCATAAAATAACTCTCTCATACTGGTTACATGTTCAGTAGTGAATGTATTTAAGTTAAGGGTTCGTAGCCCAGAGCAATCTTTAAACATAGCAACCATTCCAGTGTCACTCACTTGATGAGTATTGAGAGTGAGGGTAAGCGGCTGAGTATAACCACTACATCCCTCAAACATGTGTGACATATTCGTTACATTAGTAGTATTGAAAGAGTTGATAGCCCATGCGTTAGAAAAACTCGTACATCCCGCAAACATGTATGACATGTCAGTCACATCTTCGGTAACAAATTGTACATCCGTAGTCCAACCAATACTCTGGATAGTAGTCAGGTTTGCGAACATTTTTCTACAATTGGAATGGGCATAAATTTCCGAAGCAAAAGTGTTAATTTCCACTATGTATTGGCCCTCAGTGAGCGTAAGATAGCCATATATTTTATGGGGTGAATTGCTAGCCTGTAGTTCTACCCAACCAGATGGGGTGGTGTTTTCATCCCATTGATTTGTGTGTGAAAGGCCTTCGCGTGTAAGGCCACCGTCATAGTGATTGATCTTGATAGATGTGACGTTAAGACCTGCACCAATAATGCGAATAAGGCTATCGATATCTTTATTAAATTCCGGGCCGGATTCAAGATATGCATAGTCATACTCGTAAACATCGTCGACTGACATGTCGATAGGTATAATCATATTACGACCTACGCTTGCTGGATTATCGATCGTATCAGCGTAGTAACCAATAGCTTTCTCGCTCATGGTACCATCAGTATTATGCTTATGCAGCTCCACCTCGAGGATGAGGCGGTCGGCGCTGAATGGTGGCACAATAATGTCAAAAGGCTTAGAGGTGGAATGATTATTAGCATCGGAATGATATATGGTTCCCATGCTATGACCATTAGGATCGTATACTGATAAGACGTTGTCGGCAGCTTCGTGGGTACTCTCATTTATGTCAGGTACATTGTCTTCGTAAAGGGTAACACTGACATTTCCAGCAACGTATGCACCAAATGATCGTACGGTGAGTCTCATTACATCAAAATCAACGTCGGCAAAATCGGTGGTGCTAGCTAGACTATTGCTTACATTCAACCTGAGGATGGAACAAAGGTTTTTGAAAATGAGTGTCTCACCCGTTGTGACGGCTCCCATCGGCATGTCTACCCGTTGGCGTTGTGCGGTTTCATCCCATTTATAAAACTGATGGGGATCGAAGTAGATGGTTGCCGGAGTTCCGTCAGCATCGGGGGCGCCCATTGATTTGAGTGTTGTGCTTCCTGGGTAGATGGCGCAGTAAACATCGCTGACTGGCACATCCGTGATTGTTGCAAAGGTGGTATGTGCGCCAGTGAGGCCAAAAAAACGGGCGAAATCTTCACCTTTGACATACACCTGGTCATCACTATCCCAATAAGGTAAGTTACGTGCTGTATTACCAAAATACGCTTTGGTGTCCTGGTCCATAACGGCTTTAAGAGAGACGACATCCTGATCTTTCTGGCAGCCGGTCATCATGGCAATACCTGCCAAAAGTGCGCAAAATAAAAATAACTTTTTCATTATTATTAATCTCATTTAGTTCTTTTGTTGTGATTCTTAGTTGCGAAAGATGCTGCCGAATCCAAAGGCTTCTGATCCCTCTGTTGCGGTTGTATGTGTTTCAGTAATAGTCTCATCTCCGACGTTGAGATTGGTTAGTGTCGGTGACGTAAATCCATCTTCCACTTTGAAGGCGACCACCTTGATTGAAGGAACCTGATAGAATTGTTTCATTTTCTTATTCATTGTTGTTGGTAGTAATGTGTTGTGCCCCAAGTCTTCAACAGGCGATTAATCATTTAAAAAGCATAAGACTTATGTGCTAGAAAATCTTTGTTTTGGATATTCGTCGCCATGCTTCTATTTTTCTGAAATAAAGTGCAAAAGTACTACTTTTCTTTTAATTGTTGAAATAATTCTGTGTGGGGAGTTGTATTTTACATTTTTTATGTTTTTATAGCCTATGTAAAGTGCTGTGGAATAGATGGTAGCGTCTTGTTTGGCTTATTTGTTAAAAAGTATAAAATAGAGGTCTTGCATGGGGTGTTTTCTTCGGTATTTAACAGGCAATATCTAGTAATTTGCTCTCTCTGTCACGTCTCTGTCGGGGTGTGTCGTTCACCGTATTGATAATCACTGCACAAGCCACTATGCGCAGTGCGGAGATATGTGCGACCTGTTTTTTGCTTTTGCCCCTTCAGGGCGATAGGCCTGCATCACCTTTACCCAAGGCGCTGCCTTGGGCTACAGAGATTTTGGCCTTTCAGGCCGTTTTGATGAGTAATCTATCATAATGGTATTTGTACTCGAATTTACTTGTCAAACTTTAGTTACTAAAATTTGACAAGCTGTTTTCGATATGCTTGTGTTCTCGTCGCCCCGATGGGGCGTTTGGGATTTTAAGGATGATGTGCGACTTGGGTCGAGTCGTGTGCCAGATAGGTGGTGGGGAGTTTTTTTTACATCGTTACAGACAAAATTGGAGGTTTTTCGATACAAAAAAAGACGTTCTAATTGTCTAGTCAAAAATATTTTGTATCTTTGTAATCGCCATTACGGTAATGGCGATTATTTAAGATGTAGATATAATGAACTATAGTTTGACCAGCTGTTTCCAACGGCTTCTTCCACCCTAAGATTTTGGGGTCAGAGTGTTTTTAGGCAGAAAAAATTTCGGGGTCAGAGTGTGTTTTGGGATAAAAAATTTCGGGGTCAGAGTGTATTTTGATAGAAAAAATTTCGGGGGAAAGGGAAAAAAGTTGTATCTTTGCATCCGAATTAGCATATAGAAAATGGCAGATATTGTTTTTAAACGTAAGCTATACAGTAGATTACTCGAATGGAAGAGCCAACGCCAAGGTCGCACAGCCATCTTGGTGGAAGGCGCACGCCGTGTAGGGAAGTCTACCTTGGTGGAACATTTTGCAAAAAATGAGTATGAGTCATATATACTCATCGATTTTAATAGGGCATCGCAGGATATATGCGTGTTGTTTGACGATTTAACCAATCTGGATGATATTTTCATGCGATTGCAGCAACATTATCAGACCATCTTGAAACCTCGGCAGTCGCTTATCATATTTGATGAAGTGCAGAAATGTCCTAAGGCAAGACAGGCCATCAAGTATCTCGTCGCTGACGGCAGATACGACTATATCGAGACTGGCTCACTCATCAGTATAAAAAAGAACACAAAAGATATCACGATTCCGAGTGAAGAGGAGAGAGTGGATATGTACCCGATGGATTATGAGGAATTTCGTTGGGCGCTAGGAGATGATGCCACGGTTCCTCTGCTTAGGCAATTCTACGAAAGTAAGAAATCGTTAGGGCCATCCCATCGGAAGGTATTGCGCGACTTACGATTGTACATGCTTGTCGGAGGCATGCCCCAAGCCGTATTGTCTTATCTTGAGACCAATAATCTTAGTCTTGTCGACCAGGTGAAACGCGATATACTGAATCTGTATATCGACGATTTCCAGAAAATAGACCCTACGGGTAATGCGGAACGACTGTTTCTGAATATACCTGCGCAACTCAGCAGCAACATCTCTCGGTATCAGCCATATCCAGTTGTGGGCGACAAATCGGGTGAGAAAATGGCAGAGTTGCTCCAGGCCTTGGCGGAAAGCAAGACGACACTCTTCTGCCATCATTGTACTGACCCCATGGTAGGGATGTCCCTATATAAAGACTTGTCTCGGTACAAAATATTTTTGGCCGACACGGGTCTATTTGTCACATTATGTTTTTGGGATAAAGACTATACGGAGAATGTTATTTACAACAAGCTGTTGAGCGACAAGTTGGAGGCAAATTTAGGATATGTATATGAGAATTTGGCAGCCCAGATGCTTGCGGCGGGTGGCAACAAGCTTTTCTACTACACTTTCCCCAAAGACGAGAAGCACAACTATGAAATAGACTTCCTCCTTTCGCGAGGCAACAAGATAGTACCGATTGAGGTGAAGTCGTCGGGCTACCGCACACACAAATCGCTAGATGCTTTTTGTGAGAAATATTCCTCGCGTATCGGCGACCGCATACTGATTTACACCAAAGATTATCAACAGGATGGGCAAACGCAATGCATTCCGTTCTACATGACGGCACTTTTGTGATAATTGTTGTAATAATGGCACGGGTTTGGTGTTGGACTGATTTTTCAACAGCCTCGAGGATGGGCTATTTTTGCGAAAATTGTCGGTTGGGTTGTGCGGTTTTTGAAGAAAATTGTACTTTTCAATCGACAGTTTTTGTAAAAAAGTGTACAGTGTAATCGACAGAATTTGAGTATTTCGACAAAAGTTGTCGATTGGGTTGTGCGGTTTTTGAGAAAAATTGTACTTTTCATTCGACAATTTTTTGTATCTTTGCAGCGAATAAAAAATAAATAACATGGATATACGGTCGGTAATGGAAATGTCGAGGTATCTGTTGCAATCGGTAGATACCCATTTTGTCAGATATTTGTATGATAGAATACATTGGGATGTTGAGTTGAATATGATTTTGGGGTGTCGCGGAGTGGGCAAGACCACTATGATGCTTCAGCATATTATTTTAAGTGGCGAACAGAAGTCGTCACTTTATGTCACAGCTGAGAGCCCCTTTTTCAGTACGCATACGTTGTATGATACAGCCAATGAGTTCTATAAGATGGGGGGCAGGCATATATATATTGACGAGGTGCACAAGTATCCAGGGTGGTCGCGTGAGGTAAAGATGATGTATGATGTGCTGAAGGATTTGCAGGTGACTGTGTCTGGCTCGTCGATGATTGACCTCATACGTGGACTGGAGGTGGATTTGAGCCGTCGCGCAGTTCCCTATACGATGGAAGGGCTATCGTTTAGAGAGTATCTGAACTTGGCCCATAAGGCTAGTATAGAGCCTTGTGCGCTGGAAGAGATATTGAGTGGTAATGTGCAGTTGCCAAGAGAGTTGGGTCGCCCGTTGCCACTATTTGCAGAGTATATGCGCAGAGGGTATTATCCTTTCTTCAATCGGCGTGACTACTACTTATTGCTCGACAATGTGGTGTCGCAGACTTTGGAGGTGGACATACCACAGCAGACTAACATGTCGCTCTCTACTGCGAGGAAGCTCAAGCGACTGATGTCGGTGTTGGCTCAAAGCACACCGTTCAAACCTAATTATTCTAATTTGGGCCGAGTGTTGGAGGTGAACAGGACCACGGTGGCCGACATGCTGGCATATATTGAGCGGGCGGGCTTGCTAAGAGGGCTTCGCGAAGCGGACGATATCATGGATCAATTTGCCAAAATAGAGAAGGTTTACTTGAGCAATCCCAATCTTTGCTACTCACTTTGTGACACGGAACCCGACAAAGGTACGCTGAGGGAAACTTTCTTCTTTTCGCAAATGGCTGTAAACCATAAAGTGGTGGCGGCTCCTATGGGGGATTTTATAGTGGATGGACACACCTTTGAGGTGGGAGGTAGAAACAAGAAGGGCAAGCAGGTGTCGGATATAGAAGATGCCTTCATTGTAAAGGACGACATTGAGTTTGGCTACATGAACGTCATTCCTTTGTGGACTTTCGGGCTAAACTATTAACCCAAATCGGTCATTAGGCCGACTTTTCAACCAATCTCTCTTTTTTATGTCTGTTTATACCATATCAGCATTTCTTTTGGCATCTTGTCCCCGTCGCTGTCTCGCCGTAGCCCGCTACGGCTTAACTTCGTTGACGTTGCTGTTGCTCGGCATAGTAAGCAAGCTTCCTCTGCACTCGCTTTACGCAACGTTCGTCAGCGATGTGGCCAATCTGCTCGAAACAAATGCTAATCTGCCATAAACCCTAATGACCGATTTGGGATTAATGGTTGCGGTGGGCCAGGTATGTCTTGGCCCGCAGGGCTACATTCTGACGCAGGCAGTGGCGGTAGAGGGAGATTTCGAGGCTGTGGTAGTTCCCGTCGCGGCCGATAAGGGGCAGGATGTAGTCGGTGGGGCTGTAGCCGCTGAGGTTGAGCAGGAGGGAGTTGGTGTCGAGAGTGACGATGACGGTGTCGGGCGACCCGGTGGCTGGGTTGGTGCTTATGGGGCTGATGAGTGTGGCGGGAGTGGCATCGGTGCGCCAGTTGACGGGGTTGATGGCTATGCGGTTGTTCTCGCTGAGCATGGGGATGGCGCACGAGTTGTCGCGCACGGAGTTGTAGCAGATGGTCACGCCGAGGTCGGAGCTGTCCTTGGCGGGGCGGATATAGCGGGTTTGTGCCAGGTCGTCGTCGGTGACGCGCCAGCCTATCACATAGGCGGCCACCAGGCGGCTGTGGGTGGCGGAGTCCATGCCTTTCAGCAAGTCAATCACCGCTATGGCCCCTTGGCTGAAGCCGGCTAGGATGAAGGGACGCCCCTGGTTATAGTGTGCTAGGTAGTAGGCAAAAGATTGTTTTACGTCGCCCATAGATAAAGGGATGCGTTTGGCGATGAGACTGTCGGAGGTGAAGGTCTGCAGAGTGCATTGGCGGTAGTAAGGGGAGTAGAAGTTGAAGTCGCCACTCAGGATGTGGTCCACCCCTACCATCTCGCCCGTGAGGAATTGGCGGATGCTGTCGTTGTGAATGTCGGCAAAGTGGCAGTCGGTGCCATTCACGGTGTAGTCGCCCGTCTCAGTAGAGACAATATAGAAGATGTCGACAGGTGCGTTGCGGAAGGAGACGTACCACTGCGACGTGTCGGCATAATCGGGGGCTGCGGGCACCGTCGTCAAGGAGTGAATAGTGCCAGCCCTTCTGCATGATAGGGTGCCGCAGGTGCAGATAATGCCCAGCAGGGTGATGCTTAGAAGTGATGATATTGAATATTTTGCAGTCATAATAATTGTTGGTTGCTGTGGTGCAAAGATACGAATTAAAGTGAAAAGTGAAAGGTGAAAGGTGAAAAGTGAAAAATGATTTGCGATTTGACCAATGTCAATTCACTAATCACCCGTCATTAATCACTAATCGCTTTTTCACTAATCAGTGTTTCTGTGATGGAGGATGTGAAGTGGAAAAAAAATGATTTCTTTTTGGTGGCGGTATCGGAATTAATTCGTATATTTGCAAAATCGTAGAAATGACAAAACCTCCCCTAACAGATATGAACTTTACACATTTGCATGTGCACTCGCACTATTCGATGCTCGACGGAATGTCCAAGATTCCGGACCTGATAAAGAAGGCCAAGAAGAACGGCATGTATGCCATGGCATTGACCGACCATGGTAACATGTATGGTATCAAGGACTTCGTAGATTGCGTTGAGAAGGAGAATGGCAAGGTGAAGGCAAAGATAAAGGAGCAGGAGGCTGTGTTGAAGAACGACGGCGCCACGCCGGAGGAGAAGCAGGAGGCGGAGTATCAGATTGAGCAGTTGAAGGGGCAGTTTTTCAAGCCGATTATAGGTACTGAGGCCTACTGCGCCCGCCGTACCCTGCATGATAAGGACAAAGATGTGAAAGAGCTTAACCCCGAGACTGGGCGAGAGCGTATACTGGACAGCAGCGGATACCACTTGATACTGCTGGCCAAGAATATGAAGGGCTACCATAACCTGTGCAAGCTCTCGTCGATAGCCTATACCGAGGGTTTCTACAACCGTCCCCGTATCGACCACCAAGTGCTGGAGCAGTACCATGAAGGGTTGATCGTCTGTTCGGCCTGTCTGGGCGGTGAGTTGCCCCAGTTGATTATGGCGAACCGGATGGAAGATGCCGAACGGGCGGTGCTGTGGTTCAAGCGGGTGTTTGGCGATGACTTCTATATTGAATTGCAGCGTCATAAGACGGATAAGCCCAATGCCAACCGCCAGACTTATGAAGCCCAAGAGCGGGTAAATCCCGTGCTGATTGAGTTGGCCAGGAAGCACCATGTGAAGCTGGTCGCCACGAACGATGTGCATTTTGTGGAAGAGGAGCATGGCGAGGCGCACGACCACTTGGTCTGCTTGGCCACACAGAAAGACTATGCCGACCCCAACCGCCTGCACTACACCAAGCAAGAGTGGCTCAAGACTCCCCAGCAGATGGCAGACATATTCTACGACCTGCCCGAGGCGATAGAAAATACGATGGAGGTGGCGGAGAAAGTAGAGGTATACAGCATCAACAGCGACCCCATCATGCCGATGTTTGACATCCCTGCCTCGTTTGGCAGCGAAGAGGAATACCGCCAGCGTCTTACGGAGAAGGACCTGTTTGACGAGTTTACCCAAAATGAGCGGCACGAAGTGGTGCTGACCCAAGCCGAGGCAGAGAAGAAAGTAAAGAAGTTGGGAGGCTATGATAAGCTGTACCGCATCAAGTTCGAGGCCGACTATCTGGAGCAGCTGGTGTGGGAAGGGGCTAGGAAACGGTATCTGTCGGACCGGACAGACTTGACGGAAAAGTCCGACCAGTCGGACATCAAGGCGGCACTCACCGAGGAGCAGAAGGAACGTATCATCTTTGAGTTGCATACCATCAAAACGATGGGATTTCCTGGCTACTTTCTGATTGTGGCCGACTATATCCGAGGAGCAAGAGAGGAGCTGGGAGTGAGTGTAGGACCCGGGCGTGGTTCGGCGGCCGGAAGCGTGGTGGCTTACTGTTTGTGGATTACCGATGTCGACCCGCTGAAGTACGACTTGCTGTTTGAGCGTTTCCTAAATCCCGACCGTATCTCACTGCCCGATATAGATGTAGACTTCGACGATGCCGGCCGAGGAAGGGTGCTTGACTGGATTACCGAGAAATATGGCAAGGAGAAGGTGGCTCATATTATCACCTACGGCACTATGGCCACCAAGTCGGCGATTGCCGACGTGGGCAGGGTGGAGAAGATTCCGCTGAACGAGGTCAACAAGTTGAAGGAACTGATACCCGACAGAAACTTCCCCGACAATGTGAAAGACGAGAATGGCAAGTCGCCCAAAGTGAATCTGACGAACTGCTACAAGTATGTGCCCGAACTGAAGCACATTATGGAGGACGAGGGGAATGAGGAGTTGCGGAACATGCTGACCTATGCTGCCGAGCTGGAAGATACCAACCGCCAGGTGGGCATCCATGCCTGCGGCGTTATCATCGGCGCAGACGACCTGACCAAATTTGCACCGGTGTGCACCATCTATGATAAGGAATCAAAACAGGATGTGTTGGTGACCCAGTACGATGGGCATGTGGTGGAGACGGTGGGATTGATCAAGATGGACTTCTTGGGTTTGAAGAACCTCACCATCATCAAGAATGCCATCCGTATGATAAAGAAGAACCACGGGGTGGAGGTAGACATAGACCACCTACCGATGGACGACGAGAAGACCTATCAGCTCTTCTGCGAGGGGAACACGGTGGGCACGTTCCAGTTTGAGTCGGCGGGAATGCAGAAATACTTGCGCGAGCTGGAACCCCATGCCTTTGAAGACCTGATTGCTATGAACGCCCTCTACCGTCCGGGTCCCATGGACTATATACCCGACTTTATCGACCGCAAGCAGGGTCGCAAGCCTATTGAGTACGACATTCCCTGCATGGAGAAGTATTTGAAGGACACTTACGGCATCACGGTGTATCAGGAGCAGGTGATGTTGCTGAGCCGCCAGTTGGCCAGCTTCACCCGCGGCCAGAGCGACACGTTGCGCAAGGCAATGGGTAAGAAGCAGATCGAGAAGATGAACGAGTTGGAGGTACTTTTCTATGAAGGGGGTGAGAAAAACGGCCATCCGCGCGAGAAGCTGCACAAGATATGGGAAGACTGGAAGAAGTTTGCCTCCTACGCCTTTAATAAGTCGCACGCCACCTGCTATTCGTGGGTGGCCTATCAGACTGCCTACCTCAAAGCCCACTATCCGGCAGAGTATATGGCAGCGGTGATGACGAGTGGACAGAGTGATATCAAGCGCACCACCGAGTTGATGGACGACTGCCGTAAGCACAGCCTCGAGATACTTGCCCCCTCGGTCAATGAGTCGGAGATGGACTTCTCGGTCAACTCCAAGGGGCAGATACGTTTCGGTCTGCAGGCCATCAGCGGAATGGGCGAGGCGGCTGCCGAAGCCATCATATCCGAGCGCGAGGAGCATGGTCCCTACAGCGATATCTTCGACTTCCTGGAGCGGGTGGATGTCCGCTCGGTGAACCGTAAGAACATTGAGGTGCTGGTCAAGGCAGGAGCCTTCGACGGGGTGGGGGAGATGCACCGTGCCCAATATTTCTATAAAGAGAATGACAACGAGATGACGCCGACCTTCCTAGAGAAGCTGGTGCGATGGGCAGTGCGCAACCGTGAGAACGCCGAGAGCTCCCAGATGTCGCTCTTCGATGTGTGCGACGAGATGAAGACGGAGAGCCGTCCCCAGATACCGCAATGCGAGCCGTGGTCAGTTGTGGAACAGTGTCGAGAGGAGTTGTCAGTGATAGGTCTGTATATGAGCGGGCATCCTCTTGACAACTTCAAGTACGAGATGCAATACTATGTCAAGACCAACTGCGCCGACTTGACTGATCTATCCAAATATGTGAACCAGGAGGTGACGTTGGGGGGTGTTGTGACCCAAGCCATGGAGGGTAAGATGCGCAACAACGGTGACCCCTTCGGGCAGATGACCATCGAGGACTATACGGGGTCGTACTCCCTGTCGCTGTATCGTGATGTATTTCTCAAGTTCAAGAACTATTTCCAGAAAGACCTCTTTGTCTTAATCAAAGGACATGTGAGGCAATTCTCGCGCATCAATCCAGATGGTTCGGTACAGAAGTATAAGCCAACCCTCAAGATCACGAAGATGATGATGCTGACCAATGTATTGGCGGAGAACACGCGACAGGTGAGTTTCAATATCGATTTGTCCTGTATCAGCCATGAGTTCTGTAAGGAGTTTGCACAGTTGGTAAAGAAACATAAGGGGAGTGTGCCGTTGGAGGCGACGGTGGTGGATGCACCGCGTAATCTGACGCTGACCATGAAGAGCAACACACAGAAGGTCGACGCGCGTGAGTTTATGCCTTTGCTTGAGCAGATGAAGGGAGTGAGCAATGTGAAGCCTGTGGCTAGATGAGGTGAGTGAGAGTGTCCGTGAGAAATACTGAAATGTGATATATCAAAATAAGAAAAGATGAAATTGGTAACGCCAGTAGAGATAACGCATGCGAAGCTGCAAATCGGCTACGACACGCCTGTATTGCTGCTGGGGTCCTGTTTCACTGATGAGATAGGAAAGCGGTTGCAGGAAGCAGGGTTCGACGTGCTGTGCAATCCTCTCGGCACGCTTTATAACCCGCTTTCTATCACCTCCTGTCTCGAGCGTGCAATGTCGGGCCGAGGAATGCAGGAGGAAGATATGGTGCAGCATGAGGGGGTGTGGCATTCTTGGCTGCATCACAGCCGTTTTTCTCATCCCGACCGCGAGACATGTATGGCTCATTGCAATGAGGCGATAGCCCAAACTCACGAATTCCTTCAACGGAGTCCCTTGCTTATGGTGACCTTCGGCACCGCCTGGGTGTTTTACCGCCAGGGACGTGTGGTGGCAAACTGCCATAAGTTGCCGTCTCAGCAGTTTGTCCGTCGCCGGCTGTCGGTGCAGGGCATCATGGAGGCATGGCAGCCAGTGCTAGACCGATGGTCAGGCAACAGCCTCTTCACGGTCAGTCCCATCCGTCATATGGCCGACGGCGCCCATGGCAACCAACTGAGTAAGGCGACGCTGTTGCTGGCAGTGGAAAGCCTGATGCAAGACAATCCTCAGGTCTGTTATTTCGACAGCTATGAACTGCTGTTGGACGAACTGCGCGACTACCGATTCTATGCCCGCGATATGTGTCACCCATCGGAGCTGGCAGTAGATATCATTTGGGAGCGTTTCCAGCAAACTTATATGACCGAGGATACACGGCGTCGGCTGCTTGAGGAAGAAAAGGCTTACCGTCGGTCGCAACACAGAGCAATAATCAATAAAATAATAGACTAACAATAATTATGAGCAAGAAGAACATAGCCTTAGTAATGGGAGGCTTCTCTGGCGAACATGACATCTCCATCGGCAGTGGGTGTCAGGTTTATGAACATCTGGACCACAATAAATACAATGTCTATAAGATAGTGATAGACCGCCAAGGCTGGTATTGGCTGACCGACGATGGCTCGCATCATCCTGTGGACCGAGGCAGCTTCACCGTCGAAGGGGTTGACCGTTTCGACCTTGCCTTTATCATCGTCCACGGCAATCCAGGTGAGAACGGGGTCCTTCAGGGCTATTTCGACCTGCTGGGAATCCCCTACACCACTTGCGGGTTCTATACTTCGGCACTGACCTTCAACAAGGGCTATTGCAATCCGGTGGTGAGAAGTTTCGGTGTGGTGAGTGTGGCGAAGTCGAAGATGCTCTATGGCGACCAGCCCATCGATCCCGAGGCACTGCTGCAGGAGCTCTCGCTGCCTCTCTTTGTCAAGCCTGCCGCTGGAGGCAGTAGCGTGGCCACCACCAAAGTGAAAAAGGCTGAAGAACTGCTGCCCGCCATCCAAGAAGCCCTGACAGAGGACAATGCGGTATTGGTTGAAGAGTTTATACAAGGGCGTGAGTTCGACTGCGGAGTGCTGCGCACGAAAGATAAGAAGTGGGTATTTCCTATCACGGAGATTATCCCGACGGGAGGCCATGAGTTCTTCGACTATGCTGCTAAGTATGAGGGGTTCAGCAACGAGGTGACCCCTGCCGAGGTGGAAAAGGCTGTCAGCGATCAGATTCAAGAGGTGTCGTCGAAGCTGTATGACTTGTTGGACTGCCGCGGGATAGTGCGTTTCGACTATATCTACGATACTGCCAAGCAGGAGCTGTTTTTCCTCGAGGTCAACACCATCCCAGGTCAGAGCGCTGAGAGCATTGTTCCCAAGCAGGCTCGGGCTATGGGCATCAGTACCGACGAACTCTACGAGATGGCTATCCAGTCGTCATTGCCATAAGATATGTAACACGTATATGAAACCCGTACACATATCAAGGATCCGTAGGAATGCGTGGCTGGCAGTATTCTGCCTGCTGTGTGGTCTTTCGGGTCGTGGACAGAATCCCTGCCACGACACCTTGGTTCATGTGTACGATACCATCTGCGATGGGGAAACCTACGATTTCAATGGGCGGATTCTGACCTATTCAGGTCTTTTCTTCGACACCCTGCCTCGGGTTCTTAATGAATGCGACAGCATCATCATTATGCATCTGACTATTTTGGATGTGTCGTCGGTGGGGTTATATCCCCACCGACGTTGTGAGGGAAATGTGGGCTACGACCTCTATAGCTCAGGGATGGGCCGATATTTCGAGTGGACGTCCGTACCGGTCGATACCTCTTTAGAGAGTCAGCAGAATCAGTCATGGGTGCATATCAACCCACAGCAACCTACGGTCTATACGCTTAAAGTCGATTATCGGAGTGATATGGAACAGTGTCCCACCTCGGGTAGCGTCAATGTCAACCCAATCGTGCTCGTAACGGGAAGAATGCATGTGTGGCCCGACGAGTTGACACTTGACCATCTCGAATTCAAGGTCGAGGACTTCAGCACTGGCACCCGAGAATATCATTGGGGCGGTTGGGGTGGCCGACACTGGTATATCAACGGGGTACATCAAGATGTTAACAAAGAAAGCGTTACTTTCACGGCCGAACCTTGGTGGCCTGATACGGTAGAGGTGATGATGGAAGCTTTCACACCTACCTGTTTGGATACGGTCATCAAACTCATTCCCTTTAAGAAGATTTCTCTTTTGTTCCCCAATGTCTTCACCCCCGATCTCGAAAGTAATCGGCTTTTCGCCCCCAGACTACGAGGCGTTACAGACTTTGAGATGTGGATTTTCAGCCAGCGGGGCACGTTGATGTTTCACTCCCTGTCGGCCGATGAGGCGTGGGATGGAACCTACGAGGGGAAGCCCTGCCCGATGGGCACCTACGTCTATCGTTGCCGTTATCGGGATATATATACTCCCGAAGGCGACCAAACGCTGTTTGGTACGGTTACTTTGGTGAGATGACCTCCCCAAAATGGACATGAAAAAAGAGACACCCGATATTCGAGTGTCTCTTTTTTAGGTGAGGTCGCTTCCGGATTTGAACCGGAGTAGCAGGTTTTGCAGACCTGTGCCTAGCCCCTCGGCCAAACGACCTTTCTGCTTCAAAAGCGATTGCAAAAGTACAAACTTTTTCTCAATTGGCAAAATTATTTTTGCTTTTTTATTGTGGGAGGCTGGATTTGTGATGGTTGCGAATTAGAAAAAGTGGTGGACAAACTGCTCCTTTTGTCTATTTGAAGGGTGAATTGTGCCAATTTTGGGTGGGAGAGGGATTGGATTAACGCTTCAAGTATTTAATCTCCTTAGGGTCAATCAGTCCGTACTGCATGGCTTTGGCTATGCGAGCACCCGACTTATTCACGATGTCCAGTTTCCGTGAGAGTTCCTTCTGCCGTTCTTGTATGGTCTTGTCGGTTTCTTTCAGCACGTTGGCTATCTCTGAGGCGGTGCATCCAGCGGCCTCAAGGAGCAGGAGTTGCTGCTCGGTGTTGCTGATGACTACGTTGCATTTCTGGTCGCCCACGCGCTTCACGTATAGCTCGGCGGCTTCCTTCAGCGTCAGCATCACGGGATAGTTGAAGTAGTACCGTTCGCCTCGTTCCAGCGATTCGATGGCGCGGAGGACGTTCTCCACCGAGAAACCGCCTGCCGCGTTTTTGCTGACAAATGCTTGGGCTCCATGTTGTAGCGACTCAAAGACCACACGTGCAATCTCCAGCATTCGCTCGTGGCGGTTGCCCTCGTCGGGCAGGGGGTTGTCGAAACGGCCGGAGAAGATGGCAATCTTGATATTGGGGTATTTCTTATGGACTCGTTCGGCTATGAATATGCCTCCGGTAGGCTCGCCTTGGAATTCGATGTCGAGCAGCAGGTAGTCGGGCATCTCGTGTGGTACAGGGCTGTCCAATGCTGTCATTAGTTGGGCTCCGTTGGCGAAAGTGTCTAGCACGGTCACTCCGCGATAGTCCACCTCCCCGTCGTCGTTCATGCCACATGCCACGTTGTGGGGCTGGCCGTTGAGTTCAAGTTTCAGCGCTTTACGGATGATGGGTTCATCGTCCACAATCATTATTTTGATAGGTTCCATAGGTTCCTTACATCTTGTTAATTCTTATGTCTCCAGGGTTCGGGCTTCCAATCCTCGTTGCCTTCTCCAGCCAGCAGGCAGTGGAAGGTGCTACCGTGCCCCACCTCGCTTTCAGCCCAGATACGACACCCTCGCAGGGTGTTGTCGTCGTGGCGTTTGATGATGTATTTGCACAGTATCAGCCCAAAGCCTGTGCCATGGTCGGCCGTGGGGTCGTTTAGGGGCTGCACCTTCTTGTCGGCACGGAAGAGGTTTTCGAGTGTCTCATCGTCCATTCCGGTGCCAGTATCGTCTATCTCGATATGCACAAAACGTGGGTCGTCGGTATATACTTCCGAGTAGATGGTCACTTTTCCTTCGTGGGTATGCTGTAAGGCATTGTTCACTAGGTTTCGCAACATAATCTCAGTCAGCTGGCGGTCGCCATTAATCTTCAGGGTGGTGGGGTAGAAGATAAGGTCGACGTCGTGGTCTAGCCGTACACACGAGGCGGACACGCTCTCAAACACCTCATCCAAGGCAAAGATGGAGGGCTGGAACTGCAGTCCGCTGGGAATAGAGAGGTTGGTCCAACTCTTGATGTTGGCAAAGGTGCGCAACAGTTGGTCTAGGACTTCCTGCCTCATCTCGTCGCTCATCTTCTTGTTGGTGAGGTAGGTGAGGAATGGGTTGATATCGTGGCGTAGCACGGAGAGACAGGTCTCCACATTGGCAATGCGCTCAATGCTCTGTTGTCGGGCTTTCTGTAGGGCGGCCTTCTCGGCTCGTAGCACCTTGGAACGGCGATGCAGCAGTACCACCATGGTGCCCAAAAGCAGCAGGAAGACAGAGCCCACCACAATGGCTAAGAGGTAGTATTGGTTGCGGTTTTCGGACTGCAGCAGACGGTCTTGTAGCATGGCGTCGGCGCTCTCGTTCTGGCGGATAAAGGTGAGCAATTCGATTTCGCGCTCATACCATTGCCGCGTCACCTCGGGCGGTGAGGGATAACCCATGCGTATCAGTCCGTCGTAAAGCATCGACTCAAACTTAGGTGCCATGCCGTCGTGCCAGCTGCTGTCGGCCAAAGCGCGGGCATAGTATTGGTAGGCCTGTTCGTATTGTCCGATTCGGATGCAGTATTCGGCAGCAGCCACTACAGCCCCTAGGTGCTGGTAGGGATCGGAGGTTTGGAAAAATAGGTCGGTCGACACCTTGAACATGTCCAGCCCGTAGTCGCCCAATGCCACAAGCGAATCGTGGGGGTACAGCGGTTCGCTCAACTGCATCAGTTGGTCAATCCGCGCGGCACAATGGCGCTGATAGGTCACAGGTCGGATATTGGTGTCGGCCACGATAAAGGCCTGCAGTTGGAACACGTTGGCCAGATGGTAGATGCTGTACTGGTTGGGTCGGGCCAATATTTTCAGGTTCTCTGCTAGGTATTGGTATGCCTTGGCTAGCAGTTGGGCGTTGCTGCCCGTGGCAGAGGCAAGGCGGTAGTAGCTGTGAGCCAGTGCGTAATTGAGTGACATATCCTCGGCATAGTCGCATTTCAGCTTGGGCCTCTCATCCTCCACCTCCTGCAGTAGGTCGGCCATGGCGCGCTGGGTGCTGGGGGTGAGTCGGGTGCCCGACGAAGAGGCAATTGCGCTGTTGCGGTAGTGGTAGTTGAGGGTCAGCGAGGTGATATAGTATTCCATTTGCGCATAGGCATAGAGATAGTTGCTCTGCTTGCGGCGCAGCAGGGCCGAGCGGTCTATGTCGTAGAGCAGTTGATAGGATTCTGCTATCTTACAACTGCGCTGCAGCAGGCGTATCTCCATCAGCTGGGCTATCAGTTGCTCCACCTCGACGTTAGGACTCTGTTTTACCAAATGGTGGGAGGCTGGCCGTGTGATCGATAGCACGCTGTCGATATAGGCTTCGGCAGTGTCGTGCTGTGCCAGCATGTAGTAGCCAAACGCCAAGTTGTTGTATGCGCGCAATTGCCCATCTTGGTAGGAGGGGAGAGAATCGTATGTCAGGGCGAGGGCTGTGCGCGCCTCGGCAATGGCCCTGTAGGGGTCTTGATAGCGCAACACAAAAGAAGACTTGTTGTGGCTGTCCACCTGCCCGCGTAGTCGCAAGTCTACCCCCTCCAAGTCTCCTTGTCGGTGGCATCCGGTCAGTAGCACCACTGCCAGCAGCCAAACAACGGTTTGTAGTCTAGTACCCTTTATCTTCATATATTAGCAGCTTGCCCAGTGGACACTCCCATGGGGCGAAACCGATTTGCAAAAATACAGAAATATTTCCATATAGCGACTTTTTTCTATCCTTATACCCATTCGAAGGTTGCCCAGATATCTATATTAGAAGGGTTCTATTAATTCAAAATTAAGAAGTAAAAGTGGAAGTAAAAGTGGAAGTTAAAATGGGAGTTAAAGTGGACAATACTGTTGACGACCAAGCATTTGTCCTATTTGACGTAAGTCCACTGGACTTCCTTAATCTATTTAACTTCCTATTTAACTCCATATCATTCAATTTACAATACTTCGGAAATATTTGATTTATATGTTTGATATACAATAATTTATTTATA
>CAMYZD010000039.1 GCA_947303735.1 uncultured Bacteroidales bacterium
AGTGACCAGTGACACGAATGCGCTCGTTTCACAGGTCACTGGTCACAGGTCACTAAATTTATGAGACAGATAATTCTATTAACACTTTCTCTTGCGATATTATCTTTCTGCTCATGTCAAAAAGTAGATAGGCATGAGAAACTTTTCCCGCAATATGACCGCATTGTTAAGATTGTGAATACCAGTTCGCATACGGTTAGTATTGACTTCCTGCAGCAGAGTTACGAGATTCAGCCCTCCTCGTCAGTCATGTTCAAAGAAAGCGACTGGGTGTGGTATTGGCAAGACCCAAAAACAAGCCTAGTGTACGACACTAGTGATTGTCGAGTCTTTTTGACGGACAGTATAACGCTGATTTTTGACGGCAGTGTGCGCATTGTGCACACCCAAACAGACTATGGGTATGTGCCACAACTGCATAATCTGTTTGACATAAGCCACAATTATATGGTCTATTCTCTTTATGGCAACAGCCAAAATTCCTGTGATGATGACGATGTGAACAAATATACCATTATGAACGAATATACCATTACCGATAATGACTACTATTGGGCAGACCTTATGACTCAAGGCAACCTCTAATTATTACTTTCGAACACGAATTGCACGAATCTAACGAAATAATGCCTTGAATCTTCATGCAAGCATGATAACGAATAAAACGATTTTCTAGAAGTCTCCTCAAAACAAAAAATAATATTACAACAACTATATTAAACTGAAGAATATGAAAAAAGCATTAATAATAATTGTAACGTCACTTCAAGTACTATTGTTATGTTGCTGCGAGAAACCCGAAACGACAGGTCAGGATGCTCAACAGACAAGTGACAAGGTCGTAATGATAGCCAATACTAGCACACACGATGTGAGTGTTGAGATATTTCATCATTCGCAGCAGATCAAGCCTTTCTCATATTGTGTGTTCCAAGAAGATGAATGGGGCTGGCGGTGGTCTGACAATAGCAGTAAGGAGCGGATATTCTTAACAGATAGTATAACACTTGTTTTCGACGATAGCATATGCGTAGTTCACACTCGGGCAGGCGAGGTGTTTTCTCCTTCATTGCACAACTTGTTTGACACTACCAGTTATTACACTTACTATGGGTGGTACCATGCTTATGGGGGAGAGAATAGGAATGCCAATATTACCCAGTACACCATCACCGACCATGATTGTCCGCAGACGATAGATTGAGGTGTATGGATTAAGTAAGTGAAATTGAAAGGTGAAAATTGAAAATTGAAAATTGAAAAGGGCTGCCGCTTTCATTTGTCTAATCACTATTCACTTAAATTAGTGAACAGTGATCAGTGAACAGTGACACGAATGGGGTCGTATCATGTGTCACAAAAAAGCGCTCGTATCACAGGTCACTGAATCAGTGACCAGTGAATAGTGACCAGTGACACGAATGCGCTCGTTTCACAGGTCACTGGTCACAGGTCACTAAATACAAGATTGCTCTTCACGCTACCATGCAAGGAATTATTTTTCGAGTAAGTGAAAAAAAAGTCGTACCTTTGCAGCCTGACAATTTATATATGAATATAATAAAAAAACTTTTTTCGCGCTGCAAATCAGACGACAACATTGACTATAGCATGAAGTATCTAATAGTGGGATTGGGGAATGTGGGCTCCGAATATGAGGGCACACGACATAATGTGGGCTTTATGGTGCTGGACGAAATGGTGCGACAGGCACGTGCTAACAATGTGAACGCGGTGTGGTCGCTAGAACGCAGAGCCTACCGCACCGAACTGCGCCTCAAAGGGCGCACAATGGTGCTGATAAAACCTACTACCTATATGAATCTCAGCGGCGAGGCTGTGCGCTATTGGCTTCAGGCGGAGAAAATACCACAAGAGAACCTGCTGGTGATAGCCGACGACATAGCCCTGCCTCTTGGCACCCTGCGTATGAGGAAACAAGGCAGCGCGGGCACCCACAACGGACTGGGCAACATAGAGGCAGCACTGGGCAGCGGCAACTACAGCCGCCTACGCATCGGCGTGGGAAGCAACTTCAGCCGTGGGCACCAGGTGGACTATGTGCTTGGCAAATTCACCGAAGAGGAACATGCCGAACTGGACACCAAGATTGAGAAGGCATGCGACGCAGTGCGCTGCTTCTGCTCCATGGGAGTGGACAGGGCGATGAATATGTACAATGGGTAAGTGAAAATTGAAAATTGAAAATTGAAAAGGGCTGACGCTTTCATTTGTCTAATCACTAATCACCAATCACTAATCACTATTCACTAATCACCAATCACTTAAATTGAAGCAACTGACCATCGACATAGGCAATACGCGTAGCAAGTGGGCGCTCTTTGAGGGCGACCAATTGGTGCGATGCGGCTATATGGACGAGGGGCTGCCTTGCGAAGGGGTTCAGAATACTATGGTCTGTGCCACTGGCGATGCCGACCTGCATGCCTTGGGGTTGGACGGAGCAAACGTGCAACGGCTCACCTCCACTACCCCACTGCCTATCGCGCTGGATTACGCCACACCCGATACACTAGGACCCGACCGCATTGCCGCCGCCTGCGGTGCGCAGAAGATTGGCAAAGAGGGCTGCCCGAAAGTGATTATTGATGCCGGCACCTGCATCACGATAGACTACCTGGATGCCGACGGAGTGTATCGCGGAGGTGCCATCCTGCCAGGAATTGAGATGAAGTTTCGCGCCCTGCATACTTTTACGGCGAAATTGCCGTTATTGGAAAAAGTCGACCCCTGCCAGCCTTGTGTGACAGGGCGTAGCACGTATGAGTCGATGGCAGCCGGAGTGCTGACCGCCACCCGATACGAGGTGGAGGGTTTTGTGCGCCACTACCACCGACGCGACCCAGCAACCCAAGTGTTGCTGACCGGAGGCGACGCTGAGCGGCTACTGGGAGAAGGGCTGCTACAGGTGGACAATCTGGTGGTGGAGCCCCACCTAGTGATGATTGGAATGAACGAAATAATTAAATTGAAAATTGAAAATTAAAAATTGAAATGGAAGTTAAAATGGAAGTAAAAGTGGGAGTAAAAATGGACAATACATTTTGCGACAACACTGTAGACAAACGTATTGTCCACTTTAACTCCCTTTTATAACTCCCCCTTTAACTCCCTATTAAACAAAAATAGATGAAAAAGTATAGCATAGTAATCATTTTGGGACTGCTGCTGGGAATGGGCAGCGACTTGAAGGCGCAGAATGGGTTTAATATCCCATTCTCGCAATACGGCATTGGGACGAGCGACCTGCCCTTCAACCATCCCAACGTATACCGCATGGGAGGCATAGCCTATACCCGCTTTAGCCGCAACTCGATCAATCCCTTCAACCCCGCCTCGTACGCTGCGGTTGAAGAGGAGAGTTTTGTATTCGACATCGGGGTAAACATACAGAGCAGCATATTGCTCAACGACACCAAGAGCCAGACCGATGCCGACGGCAACGTGGCATACCTCAATGTGGCCTTCCCCATCACCCGCTGGTGGAAGATGTCGGCCGGCATACTTCCCTACAGCACGGTCAACTACGAGTCGACCCAGACTCATTTCGACCCTCTGACGGCTAGCGATGTGAAGACAGTTTATGCCGGCAATGGGGGTGTGACACAATTCTACTGGGGTAGCGGTTTCAATATTGGCAAACGGCTTTCGCTCGGTTTTAACCTCAACTACCTTAATGGAGCGATCACCCGAGCCATCACCTACAACTTCCAAGGCAATGACAGCACCTACTGCGTCAACAGCCGCCGCCAAAAGGACTCGTATGTAAATAACCTACTCGTCGACCTAGGCCTGCAATACCGCCAACCGCTGGGCGAGAACTACACCCTTCACTTGGGTGCCACCTGCCGCCTGCCACGCTCGATGCAGATTAACGACGAGGCCTTGGTGTATACCTTTATCGGCGCCAGCGGTGCGGAATATCTGTTTGACACTATCTTCCCCCTCCGTGGCAACTCGAACCAATATACTTCACAGCTGGAGCAGCCACTGACCGTAGGCATAGGGCTGGCGCTCGAACGCAACGACCGTTGGCAGGTGGCTTTCGACGGCTACTACGCCCCTTATAGCGGACTTAGGTATGAGGAGAATCCTGCCTACAATATCTTTGGCAATTCGGCACTGCGTCAACAGACCAACTACCGCCTTGCCCTAGGCGGCGAATGGAAGGGGGATGCAGACGCAGCCTCCTACTGGCGCCGCATCGGCATCAGCGCGGGAGTATACTACAATAGCAGACGACTCGCCCTTGAGGTGGACAATCAATCGTATGCTCTCAATGAGGTAGGCGGCGGCCTCGGATTCAGCCTCCCCATGCGCAAAGGCCGCTCGGTGCTGACCCTAGCCCTGGGTTACTCCAGCTTCGGCAATATCGACTTGCTGCGACGCGACTGCCTCACCATGGGTATCTCGATCGGCTCGTGCGAACGCTGGTTTGTAAAGAGAAAATATAATTAAAATTGAAAATTGAAAATTGAAAATTGAAAATGAGAATTCGTTAATTCGTTAATGTGTTAATTCGTTAATTAGTGATTAGTGATTGGTGATTGGTGATTATACAATTCACTTTTCACAATTCACAAAATACAAATTACAATAAAAGGGAAATAACTAATACTAAAAAATAAACCGATAACAATTCACACAGCCATGAAAGAACTCAAAATCTTCATCCTTGCGGCAGTTGCCCTGAGCATCAGTTTCGCCGCCAACGCCCAAAGCAAATGGGGCGACACTCCCGACGACAGCATCGCCTGCATCAGCAACGTCTCACTCTATCAGGAATTCTACAAACAGAAGAGCTATACCGACTGCTACGAACCGTGGCGTCAGATACTCCGCCACTGCCCTCGCTATAGCAAGGCGGTTTACCAGCGCGGCGAAGTGATCATGAAGTCTATGATCAACGCTGCCCAAACCACTGAAGAGCGCGATGCCTACATTGACGAGCTGATGAACATGTTCGACCAGCGCATCAAGTACTTCGGTGAAGAAGCAGTGGTACTTGCCAAAAAAGCACAGACCCTGAGCACCCTGCGTCCGAAAGACGTGAAAAACATTTATGAGATATATGCCAGTGCCATCGCAGCCGGTGCCGACCAACTCGACGAGAACTATGTAACCCTTTACTTCAAAGCCACGGTCGACTACGTGCAGGCAGGCTTGGGCGAACCCTCGCTCGTCATCGATAACTACGACATTGCCAGCGACCTGCTCGACAACATTCGCGACACTATCGTCGACGACAGTGCCAAGGTGGCCAAAATCAGCGGCTATATCAATAACGTGGAGGCAGCCTTCTCACCCTACGCTTCTTGCGACCAGCTTATCGAGATTTATCAGAAGAAATTCGAGGCAGACCCCAAGAACTCTGAATTGCTGAAGAAAATCACCAACATTATGATGAAGAAGGGCTGCACCGAGAACCAACTCTTCTTCTCGGCCACCGAGAATCTCTATGAACTCGAGCCCTCGCCCAGCACCGCTATGCGAATGGGTAGCATGTGCTACAGTAAGAAGAAATATTCCGACGCTATCAACTACACGCAGGATGCCGTCAAGAACCTCACCGACAAAAAGGACCTCTACAAGGCATACCTCATCATGGGTCTCTCCTACTCAGGACTGGGCAGCTACAGCGCCGCTCGCACCGCCCTCCTCAAGGCTGCTGAGATTGACCGCACCAAAGGGGAACCCTACATCAACCTCGCCATGGTCTACGCCAACAGCTACCGCAGCATTGACGACGGGATGGGTGGCCGTTCAGCCTACTGGGCTGCAGTCGACGAGCTGCGCCACGCCAAACAGGTGGAACCTACCGACAACATCATCGCTATCGCCGACAAGCTCATCGGCTCCTACTCAGCCGCCTTCCCCAAGAAGAACGATGCCTTTATGCTGGACCTTATCGACGGACATTCATATGTCGTACCTGGCTGGATAGGCAAGAGCACCATTATCCGCACCCGTTAAGCAATGTCGGCATCCCAATCCCGACAACGGATAAATAAAGTAAGAAGCGGGGCTGCCATAGCCCTGCTTCTTGCCTGCTTATTGTCGGGCTGTGGCAACGACATCGAGAAGACCAAGCTCTTCGAGCCCCACACCCTGCCCGACAACACCATCAAGAACGCCCGCATCCAGCGCAGTGAACAAGGCAGGCTGCAACTGATAATGACTGCCCCCCTGGTAGAACAATACAGCGTTCCCGAACCCAAGACCGAATACCGCAAGGGGGTAGACATGCAGTTTTACGACGGCTACCAGCACCCTACGGGGAAACTGCGTGCCCGCTACGCCATCAGCTATGACAAACGAGAGATGATGCAGGTACGCGACAGCGTGGTCATTATCGACCTCCAGCGTGGCGACACTATCTACCTCCACAACCTTACATGGAACCAACTCGAACACCGCGTATACTCCGACACTACCGTCCGAACCAAGAACGGTCCGCGTGTCACCATAGGAGACCGGTTTGAGAGCGACGACGCATTCGAGTCGCCACAAATATATCACCAAAGAGGCACCATAGAATGGAAGGAGGACTGACACGCCATCGTGCCTATCTATGGCTCACCGCAGCAGGGCTGGCCTTACTGCTGATCGGCTTATGGACCTACCGCAGCCAAGCAAGCAGTGTCGCGCTAGCCAGTTTGCCCACCACCGACACAATGCCAACTGCCCAACAGCAATCATTCTATCAAAACCAGCCTACCACCCATTGTAGCAACCACGCCACAACTGCATCTTACCATCGGCGACAGTGCCCCGCCCCAGCCTACACCCCAGAGCAACCCCCAGCAACCATCTACCACAAAGACAAACAGCTGATGTTCAACTTGAACACTGCCGACTCGCTGGACCTAGTGCAACTCTACAACATAGGTCCAGCCTTTGCCAACCGGATTATACGATATAGAACCCGACTCGGAGGTTTTGCCGACAAACAGCAGCTATGGGAGGTCTACGGTATGGACTCTGCCCGATACAACGACATTGCGCCCCACCTATTCGTCAACCCTGACGATATTACCAAGCTAGACCTCAACCAGGTGAGCTTCGACCAACTCAAACGCCACCCCTATCTCGACTACTACCAAGCCAAAGCCATCGTGCAACTGCGCGAATCCACCGGCCCTTTTCATCAAATTCAAGATATACTCAACATACCCATTATTGACAAAGAAACCTTCACACATATAGCCCCCTATCTATCATGCAATTCACAGCCAAACAAATAGCCAAGAAACTAAAAGGAAGCATCGAGGGCGACGAAAACGCTCTTATTTGGAAACCCTGTCGTATCGAAGAGGTTGACGAAGGTGGCATCACTTTCCTTGCCAACCCAAAGTACACCCATTATATCTATGAGCGAAAGGCTGCCGCCATCCTCATCTCGCGCGATATGGTGCTAGAGCATCCAGTCGATGCCACCCTTATCCGCGTGGATAACCCCTACCTCTGCGTAGCCAAAGTGCTCCATATGTTCAATACCGCCGACCAACCCAAGCGCGGCCGCTCACTACGCAGCCACATCCACCCCACTGCCAAACGGGGCAAGGGTTGCTACGTGGGCGAGTTCGCCTCCATAGGCCGCCATACCGTGATCGGCAATAACGTAAAGATCTACCCACAAGTCTTCATAGGCGATTATTGTGAGGTCGGTGACAATACCATCCTCTACCCCGGTGTCAAGATTTATCGCGAGTGCAAGGTGGGGAAGAACTGCATTATCCATGCTGGTGCCGTAGTGGGAGCTGACGGCTTCGGATTCGCCCCTACAGGCGATGGTAGCTATAGCAAAATTGACCAGATTGGTAATGTCGTCATCGAAGACGATGTCGAGATTGGTGCCAACACCTGTGTCGACCGCGCCACCATGGGGTCCACCATTGTTCACCGTGGCACCAAACTCGACAACCTATGCCAGATAGCCCACAACGTCTCTGTCGGCAGCAACACCGTGATGGCTGCCCAATCGGCATGTGCGGGCAGTGGCAAGGTGGGCGACAACTGCGTCATCGCTGGGCAGGTGGGCATAGTGGGACATATCACTATCGGCGACCGTGTAACCATAGCAGCCCAATCAGGTGTCACACACTCCATTGGCGACGATACCGTTGTGCTGGGTACTCCCGCCATGCCGGCCGACAAGATGAAGAAAATATATGTCATCCAGCGAAAACTTGAAAAGATGTATGCCGACCTCGAGCAGCTGAAGAAAAGCCAACACACCGACAATTCCAACCAATAATCTTCCTACTTTCAGCCGATGAAACCATACAAGACGCTTCTCTTCACGGCACTGGTCATAGCCTTGCTAGCAGCCCTCTGTGCCTACTTCCCTACAGGAGGCGTCCAAGTGGGGTCACTCAACCTCCACTTCCCCACCCTCACCAAGATACTCAACCCACAGAAACAGCTTGACGTCGAAGCTTTCTTGGCACGACAAGACTCGCTCGAGGCAGCCCTAAAGACTCGCAGCGACTCTCTTGCCCACTACCGCCTCCAAGTCGACAGCAGCGACATCCGCTTCTGGTTTCCCAACAACGACGATAGCTTTTTCGATGCCCTCTTTGCCGACCTAGAGCAAACTCGCCATACAGGCCGTACCATCCGCATCGTCCACTACGGCGACTCGCAGATTGAGATGGACCGCATGACCAACCGCCTCCGAGCCTATATGCAAAACCTATTCGGAGGGGGTGGCCCAGGGTTGGTTCCCTTCGCCACGCTGATACCCTCGCTCTCGGTTAGTACTTACGGCACTGGCAGTCTAGTGCGCCAGTCTCCCTTTGGCGACAGCACCGTGGTGCGTGCCAATGGCAATTACGGTCCCATGGTGCAGGACTTTCATCTAGCGGGCAGTGCCTCCAGCACCATTACGGCAGGTACTCATCGCAGCTGCGACGACCACCTACGACAGTTCTCGCAGTTCAAAATCATATTCTGTAACCGGCCGGGTCCCTTCGACATCACATTCACCGACCGCCGAAGCGGCTATTCCGACAATCAAAGACAAGAAGAGCCCGGCGTCCATGCTTTTCAATGGAAACTCGACAGCGCCACCACCTCCGTGCGACTCAACGTCAGCGGCGAGGCCGACATCTATGGCATCCTTGTCGATGACGGTCCCGGAGTGGCGGTCGACAATATCCCCATGCGTGGCTGCTCTGGCCACCAGTTCACCCAAATCAACCGACAGCAGTTGGCCGACGCCTACAGCCAGATGGACATCGGCCTCATCATCCTTCAGTTTGGTGGCAACTCCGTTCCCTACCTCAAAAGCCAAAAGTCGATCGATGCCTACTGCACCAATATGGGACATCAGATTGACCGTCTCCGCAGCTGCTGCCCAAAGGCTAGGATACTCTTCGTGGGACCCTCCGACATGAGCACAGGCGAAGAGGGCGAGATACACACCTATCCCTTCCTCCCCAAAATCATTGAATCGCTCCGCGATACCGTCAACGCCCATGGGGCAGCCTATTGGAGCATCTACGATGCTATGGGCGGCTACAACTCGATGGCAGCGTGGGTGGAAAAGGGACTAGGCGGTGCCGACTATGTCCATTTCTCCCAGCGGGGCGTTGATATCATGGGCGACCGCCTTGCCAAAGCTTTCGACAATATGTACAATATATATAAAATGAGAAAGGAGATTTCCGATGCACAAGACTAATGCCATCCTCTTGGGGCTTCTGCTGATGGTACTGCTCGCCACCCCTCTCAGGGCGCAGGACTACCCCTTCCTCAACCTCGAAGCCAACCAGCTGCACTACGACAGCACCTCTGTCACCATGCAAGCCTTCCTGCGCAAGTTCTATCGCATGCACACTACTGGGCAGGGGAATATCAGCATCCTGCATATCGGAGGGTCGCATGTGCAGGCAGGCACCTTCCCCCACAGCATCCGCACCCACCTACTGGGCAGCTATCCCACCCTAGTACGTGGGCGAGGACTGATTTTCCCTTACTCGGCGGCTGCCAAATGCAACAACCCCGCCGACTATAAGGTACACTGCCACGAGAAAGTGACCCTTACCCGCAATGTATACAAAGAGCCAGAATATCCACTAGGTCTCTGTGGCATCGCCGTCACCGCCCACGATGTGCCTACCAACATACAGATTCTCTCCAACGAAAGCCAGATAGACTATGGGGTGACACGTGTGGTGATTCTCGGCCACTCACCCCAAGGCATAGTCCCCTCCATCCGCTATGGCTCACATGCCGACACCCCTCCATCCTATATCGACAGTGCCAACCACCGCTACGTATACAACCTGATGCAGGAGATTGACTCTTTCGATATTGTCATCCCCTGCCACGAGGGCGAGCAGTTTACCCTTACCGGTGTGCTGCTCGACAGCCGCCATCCAGGCATCACATACCACTCAGTCGGCGTCAATGGGGCGGCAGTACCCGATTATCTCAAATGTGCTTTGGTCAACGACCTGCGTCTCATCCGTCCCGACTTGGTCATCTTCGGCATCGGCATCAACGACGCTCATGGCACCGACTTCGATTCTGTTCAATTCAAGAACAACTACCTGCGACTGTGCGACTCTATACGCAACGTCAATCCCCAGTGTGCCTTTATATTCATCACCAACAACGACTGCTACCGCAAGACTGGCCGCCGCAGCTACAGTGTCAACCGCAACGGGCTGCAGGTACAAGAGGTATGCTATCGACTGGCACAACAGACTGGCGGCGCCGTATGGGACCAATTCCAAATAATGGGAGGCCTCAAATCCATGGAGAAATGGCAGAAAGCGAAGCTGGCGCAGAAGGACAAAGTACACTTCACCCGTGCCGGGTACCTCATGCTGGGCGACCTCTTCTACCAAGCCCTCAGTGCCGAACTGGCCAAGGACGTACATATAGTCACCAATCCCACCGTCCCTGCCAATCGCATGGGCTCGCTGCCCAGAGGGTTGCGACGCAAACCCAAATCCAAACCTCATGGGCTCACCATAAATCCTACCCCTTCAGAAGAACACCCGACTCCCGCCACCCCCGAAAAAAACTCATCACGTGACAGATTTCCTTACATACCTGACTAATCTCTTTGCTTTCGACAGCTCCCACCCGCTGCTCTTCACCCAGTTCCACTTCTGGGCGTTCTTCCTCATTGTCTACATCGGGTTCTGCTTCATAGTCTCCATAGGGGAACAACATTCGCGCCGCCGACTCACTGACCTGCCCACCAACCGTCGCATCGGCAAAGCCCGCCGCCTGTGGCGCAATGGCTACCTCTTCCTGGTCAGCCTATTCTTTTACTACAAGACCTCTGGCAACTATGTCGCGCTGCTCATCTTCTCCACCATCGTAGGCTACCTGTTGGGCATCTGGTTCGACAACCTTGCCCACCGACAGGCCACCACCGGCCGCTCCACAGAGACCAAACGTAAGACCCTGATGATTATTGGTGTAATCATCAATTTAGCAGTCCTCTGCTATTTCAAGTATGCCTATTTCTTCACCGACATATTCAACACCATAGCCTCTACCCACTACTCCATTGCCAACGCCATCATCCTGCCTGTCGGCATCAGCTTCTTCACCTTTCAGAACATCAGCTATATCGTAGATGTCTACAAGGGCAAGGTGCATCACGCCGACAACATTCTCGACTTTGGCTTCTACACCACCTTCTTCCCCCAGTTGGTAGCAGGCCCCATCATCCGTGCCGACCAGTTTGTACCCCAACTCTACAAGCCCTATTTCCTCACCCGCAGGCAATTTGGCATAGCTGTGTTTTGGATAATCAACGGTCTGTTTAAGAAATTGGTGTTGAGTGACTATTTGGCGGTCTCCTTTGTCGACCGCATTTTCGACAACCCATTGCTCTACACCCCCTTTGAGAACTTCTCGGCTCTGCTGGTATACTCCCTACAGGTATATGCCGACTTCTCGGGCTACACCGACATTGCTATCGGCGTGGCCATGCTGATGGGCTTCTATCTACCCACCAACTTCCGTTCACCCTACAAAGCAACCAACCCTGCGGGTTTTTGGAAACGATGGCACATCTCACTCAGCAACTGGCTCAAAGACTATCTCTATATTCCCCTCGGTGGTAACCGAAACGGCACCTTGGGCACCTACCTCATCCCAACCGTCATGCTCCTAGTCGTCGCCTTGATGGCAAAGAGCACATGGGTATGGCTAGTTGCCGCAGGCGCAGTAGTGGTATTGACATTAGACTACCTCGTCTTCCCCCGCCACCGCAAAGATTTCACTACCAACCTCAACAATTTCGACACCATGCTGCTCGGAGGTATGTGGCACGGAGCCTCGTTCAACTTCATCACTTGGGGCGCACTCAACGGACTGGGCATCTTGGTCTATAAAAGCTGGAAGAAATGGGGTCCATGGACACGCATCATTGTCATCTCCCTAGTCTACGTTGCCATCAAGGCCGCCTATCACTACTACCCCTACCCTGTTTTGAGCATGTTCCACTTTGCCTTTATGGTCATCGCTGCTGCCATTGTGCTGCTCAACCTCGTGCCAGCTTTTGGTGGCAAGCACTACCATGGTTCGAAGTTCAAGGACACCGTCACCATGGTATGGAACACCTTCCTCACCTTTATCTTCATCAGTTTCACCCGTCTATTCTTCCGCAGTGGTTCCAACCTCGACCCTGCCGAAGCCAACGAGGTGGCATGGCGCACCGCCACCCAAATGGTGGAGCGCATTGGCAGCCATTGGAACCTCGAGCAGATTCCCGCCATCCTGCAAAACTACTCCACTGTATTTATCATTTTCCTCATTGGCATGGTGGTGCACTGGTTGCCCGAACGCTTCAAACGGCGCTACCGCTTATGGTTTGCCCAGATGCCCTTTGTGTTGATGGTATTGGTAGTGGTGCTTGCGGTATTTGTAGTGTACCAGTTCATTACCGCCGACCTCCAGCCCTTCATCTATTTCCAATTCTAATACTAGAAACCCTAGAAATACTAGTCTATCTAGAAATACCAAAAAGAACATGAAGTCCCGCCCCTTACACCCTCTGCTGGCATTACTCTGCAACATAGCACTGCTCTATGTGCTCTACTTTGCCTGCCGCGTGGTGTACATCTTCGAGTTCTGGGACATCCTTTCCTCCAATTGGAACCAAATCGACACGTGGCAGTTGCTATGGGGTGGTTTTCGCTTCGACACGGCTGCCATCTGCTACACCAACATCCCATATATGCTGATGGTGCTGATTCCTTTGTCGCCCCGACTGAGAGACAGTCGAGGTTGGCGCGTCGCCACCCGTCTACTATATGTGGTGATAAACACCCTTGCCCTTTGGACCAACCTATTCGACACTGTCTACTCGCGCTACACAGGTCGACGTACCACCAGTTCCTTTCTCTCCGAATTTGCCGACGAAGGCAACCTAGGCAACATATTCTTCACCGAACTCCTCAATCATTGGTACCTTGTGTTCATCGGCATCGTGTTTCTTGTAGCCCTAGTGGTGTTCCACCGCACACCCAATCCTGAGTATACTCGCCGCCACCGTCTGCAAGGCACTCTCTGCACACTGGTAGTCTTCTTCCTTGCCGTAACAGGCATCCGTGGCGGACTCTCCTACCACCGTCCTCTATCGCTCGCCGATGCCAACGGCTATGTCAATCAGGCAAAGGAGGCAAACATGGTGCTCAACACCCCCTTCACCCTCATCCGCACCATCGGCAAGACCACCTTCACCGACCCACAATATTTCACTCAAGAAAAACTCAACAGCCTCTATACTCCCATCCACATAGGGAAAACGGCTGCGCCAGCCAATTCTCAATTCTCAATTCTCAATTCTCAATTAAAAAAGAACCTCGTCATCCTTATCCTTGAATCCTTTGGTGAAGAATACTGGGGTTTCTATCATAATGGCAAAGGCTATACCCCCTTCCTCGACTCCCTCGCCTCTCAGAGCCTCACCTTCACCCGCTCCTATGCCAACGGCCGCAAGAGCATCGACGCGCTCCCGTCTATCTTGAGCAGCATACCCATGTTTGTCGAGCCCTTCATCCTCACGCGCTACTCCAACAACGAGGTATCGTCCATAGCCTCTTGCCTACGTCATATGGGCTACCGCACCACCTTCTTCCATGGGGCCGACAACGCATCTATGGGCTTCCGTTCCTACGCCCTCGCCACAGGGTTCCAAGACTACTATGGCATGGACGAATACTGTCTCGACAATCGATTTGGCGGACAAGACGACTTCGACGGCTATTGGGCTATCTGGGACGAGGAGTTCATGCAATACTTCGCCCTCATGCTCGACACTCTGCCCCAACCATTCATGGCCACCCTTTTCACAGCCACCTCGCACCACCCCTTCAACATCCCCACACGCTACCAAGATACTTTCCGTGGCGGAAACCTGCCCGTCTACCGCACCATCGAATATACCGACTACGCCTTGCGCCAGTTCTTCCGCACTGCCAGCCAGATGCCTTGGTACGATAACACCCTCTTCGTTATCACCGCCGACCATACCAATGTGGGCGAGCAAGAAGAATACAAAACCGATCTCGGCCTCTTCCGCGTGCCAATACTCTTCTTCGACCCTTCCGGCCAGCTGCCTCGTGGCATAAGCCAAGCGGTTGCACAGCAAACCGACATCATGCCCACGGTGCTCGGCATCTTAGGCTACCCCCAACCCTACCTCGCCTATGGCATTGACCTCCTAGCAACCCCGCCTCAACAAACCTGGGCAGTCAGCTACACCAACGGCATCTACCAATATGTTGTCGGCGATACCCTTCTACACTTCGATGGACAAAAAGTCATAGGACTCTACAACCTTGCCACCGACCCACTTCTCAAGCACAACCTACTCACCTCCAACAACACCCTGCCTGACTGCCGCCATCTGCAAGCCCTTATCCAATCCTACATGCAGCGTATGATAAACAACCAACTAGTAATAACTAGTAATACTAGAAATAACTAGAAACAAAATGAAACCACACCCCTTCATCTCCCCTCTAGCATTGCTCTGCAACTTCGTATTGCTCTACCTGCTCTACTTCCTCTGTCGAGTGGTATACATTCTAGAGTTCTGGGACATCTACTCTGCCGGCTGGAGCCAGCTCTCCCTTGGCAGCCTGCTTAGTGGGGGCTTTCGGTTCGACACCTCCGCCATCATCTACACCAATCTTCTATACGCCATCCTCCTTCTGCTCCCCTGGCCACTTAAATGGAAGAACTCACATGCATGGCATATCACTACCAAGTGCGTCTTTGTGGTGGGCAATATGCTCATGCTCATTATCAACCTGGTCGACACCGTCTATTCTCGCTACACAGGCCGTCGCACCACATGGACCTTTTTCTCCGAATTTGCCCAGGAAAACAACCTCGGCAACATCTTCTTCATCGAACTGTGGAACCATTGGTACTTGGTGCTCGTCGGCTTCGCCTTCCTCGCCATCCTCATCTGGGGGTATACCGATTATCGACAATCCAACAAACCAAAGCCCTACTATCTCACGCACTGCCTCTATCCCCTCCTCTTCCTACCCCTCAGTATCATCGGTATGCGAGGGGGTGCCTCCACTGCCATCCGGCCTATCACCATCAGCAACGCCAACCAATACGTCAACGAACCCTCACAGGCCGCCATCGTCCTCAACACCCCCTTCTCCCTCATACGCACCATGGGCAAAACCACCTTCACCGACCCCCAATACTTCACTCAAAACGAATTAGACAACCTCTACACTCCCATCCACAATGAGGGAATGAACGCGCCAGCCAATTTTCAATTTTCAACTTTCAATTTTCAGTTAAATAAGAACGTCGTCATCCTCATCGTCGAGTCTCTGGCTCGCGAATATATCGGTTTCTACAACTCCTATCCCTGCCACACCCCTTTCCTCGACTCGCTCATCAGCCACAGCCTCACCTTCAGCCAGTCATACGCCAACGGCCGCAAGAGCATTGATGCCATGCCCTCCATTCTCAGCGGCATACCCATGTTTGTCGAGCCCTTTATCCTTACCAGCTACTCCCTCAACAACGTCAGCGGCATAGCAGGCGAACTCTCCAAGGTAGGCTACAGCACCGCTTTCTTCCATGGCGCAGAAAACAGTTCGATGGGGTTCCAAGCCTTTGCTCGCAGCACCGGATTCGCCCATTATTACGGTCGCTCGGAATACAACGAAGACCCCCACTTTGGTGGCATGAACGACTTCGATGGCACCTGGGCGATATGGGATGAGGAGTTTCTGCAATTCTTCGCCCAGAAACTCGACCAGCTGCCACAACCTTTCTGCTCTGCCCTCTTCACCGCCACCTCACACCACCCCTTTGTGGTGCCCGAACGCTACCGACAAACATTCCACCAAGAGGGACACCCCATGTACACTTGCATCCGTTACGTCGACCACGCCCTGCAACACTTCTTCCACACTGCCAGCCAGATGCCCTGGTTCCAAAACACCCTATTTGTCATCACCGCCGACCATACCAACCACACCGAGCGCCCCGAATATGCCAACCCCCTCGGCAACTACTCCGTCCCCATTATCATCTACGACCCCTCTGCCACTCTACCGCGCGGTGTCAGCGACGTGGTGGCGCAGCAAACCGATATCATGCCCACCCTTCTCAACCTCGTAGGCTACCCATACCCCTACATCGCCTTCGGTATCGACCTACTTTCCACCTCTGCCGACGACAGCTGGGCGCTGCACTACAACAACGGCATATACCAATTTGTCCGACACAACCGCGCGCTCTTTTTTGATGGAGAACAAACCGTAGGCTACCAAAGCCTCATCCCCGACACACTACCCCCTGCCGACAACACCAACGACCTGCAGCTGCTTAAAGCCATTGTCCAATCTTACATGCAACGCATGGTCGACAATCGACTCGTTGTAGAGTGAACCCCCACCCATTACCTACCCCCCCATGCGACACTCATAACGGTGGCCCCATCTGCCCCCGCGCTACATCTCTGCAATATATGCCATAAAAATGGAGCCGCCACTAATCCCTCAAAAAAGGATAATTGTTGCCTTTACACAATAAAAAAATAAAAAGAGAGTTATTGAGTAGTTAATTTCCTTTTCTATGGACGACGACAAGAAAATATACATCTGCCTTGGCATAGGCCTCGCACTCCTGATGGCTGCAATGGTTTATTGGATGAACAAGACGCAATTCGTTCAGCATCTGTTCGGCTTCTAATCCCGACATCTAACAGCCTCCATCACCCACCCTGCAGGAATCCTACAGCCTATTCGTGTGTCAATCAGCACTGCTCAATAAACCCAAATCGGTCATTAGGCCGACTTTTTATTCAAATTCTCTTTTTTATGTCTGTTTATGCCATATCAGCATTTCTTTCGGCATCTTGTCCACATCGCTGTCTCGCCGTAGCCCGCTACGCCTTCGCCAGCGATGCGGCCAATCTGCTCGAAACAAATACTAATCTGACATAAACCCTAATGACCGATTTGGGTTAAAGTTTGCCATCGCCATCTATTAAGGCTCCCTACATCTAATTATCTTCATGTATTTGAGGAAGATATACTGAATTTTCGCTCTGATAAGCGAATATGGAGAGGTAAAGAAACGATGAAAAATCGAAGGACATCCAAAGCCACCCCCTAGGGAAAGGGGGTGGACACTAGGAACTGAGAATAAATAAGAAGATGGAAGAGTTTAGCCGACCTTGACGAATTCCATATACTTGCGATTGTAGTCGTAATAGATTCTCAGGGTGTTGCCATAGTAGTCGATGCTGAAGTCGTAAGAATTGCCAAGGGCTGCGAGCAGACGTTCCTCCCAACCGGTCGCATCGTATATCTCGGTGGCGCAACCGATATTGATAGCGATGCGGTGGTCGTAGATGGCGTAGGTGCCGTTCAGGATGTTGATACCGCCGCCCTCCACTGTGCCGTCGTCATGGAAGCGCAACCAGAATGCTAGCGTGTCGTCACCATTTTGGTGGTGCCTTATGGGGACTTCTGTGGTGCTAGTCTCGCGGTCGTAGAAATGGACGAGCCGCCAAGTCTTGTTGGTGATGGTGGCCGCGGTGTCGGGATAGTTGCGATAGATGACGCGGACGCTGGCGGGGTCGATATTGTAGGCGGAAAGGGGGGTGCCCGCAAAGCCGCCCACCAAGCCGAGGCTGTTGCCCTGACAGTCTACAAAGTCCTGTCCGAGGTCGGGGCATTCCTCGCAATCGGTGATAAGGAACCCTTGGCTGGTGGAGTCGTAGGTGCAGACGCTGATGGAAGCAAACTGTTTGCCACGCAGCGATTCGTAATAGAGGGCTGTCTCGTGCAGCCACTGGAGGTCGTTCAGCGGGTCGTCGACACCACAATGGCAGACGGCTTCGCCGATGGGGAGGATACGGTCCTGCTTCTTGCAGGAGTTGAGGGTCAAGAGGCACAGCAGTGCCGACAGGGTGATGAAAGAGTATCGTTTCATAATGTTTATATTGTTTGTTGCTTTTGTCTATATGACGTTCAAAGTGGTGTATTATTACAACGGGTGAGAGTAAATTAACAAGAATTAACACTATTTTATTCCAAATCCATGTAATATTTTAGGTAGTTATGCGTCATATAGACAAAAGCAACACAAAAATGTCACTCAATATGAAGAAAGTCTTTTTACAAACACTGGCAATCATACTAGCCACCACGCTGCTGAATGGGTGTGAGGATTATGGCGACCGCGACCGCGACTATCCCGACAACCCACGGCTGACAGATGTGGTCACCAGCGACTGCCACACATTCACCGACATCATTGCCGCCAAGGACATGAACACCGACTCGGTTGTGGTATCATATATCCCATACAACTCAACGATGACGGTTACTCATTATAATATGCCGCTCGACTGCGGCTCGGGCGAGCATATCGTCACCACTATCGATATAACATACCCCGCCTCTACGAGGCACCCCTCTCAAGAGGGGACGGGCAACACCATCACGGTGACAGAAGATGTGGGCGAGCAGGGAAGGACCAACTGCGTGTGCCTGTACGACAACTCGTTCCAAATTGAGTATCTGCCGCCACGGCCTTTCACCTTAGTCGTCAAGGTAAAGGCGGGCTCAGAGCAAAAAATCGTTTATCAACAAATATTTGAATAAGAAAATGAAACACATCGAACTATTACTTCTGTCGGCTCTGCTGCTCACCGTTGTGGGCTGTAGTAAAAAAGAGATGGTGGGAACTTACGCCGACACCCGCCTCGCCAATATCACCACCAGCGACTGCCTGATGAATACCGACGCATTGGCCGCCAAGGACATGAATACCGACTCGATAGCGGTGACGATTGCGGGCAACATCCTGTCGGTAACGCACTACAACATGATGCTCGACTGCGGCTCGGGCAAGAACATCGTCACTAGCATGGAGGTGGTGGGCGACACCATCATGGTGACGGAGAACGTAGGCGAGCAGGGACGAGTGGACTGCCTCTGCCTCTACAACAACTCGTTCCAGATTATCGACC